>JANQRM010000670.1 GCA_028284565.1 Anaerolineae bacterium
GAAATCCAAGACGCGTCCTATCGCTATCAGCAGGCGGTGGAGAAGCAAGAAGCCATTGTCGTGGGCGTGAATGACTTCACGCTGGATGAGGAGATTGAACCCGATCTCCTGCGTGTTGACCCTGCGATTGAACATGCTCAACGAGAACGCCTCTCCCAACTCCGTGTAAACCGTGACAATGAAGCGGTCACAGCCCTGAGAGAACGCTTAGCAAATTGTGCGACAAGTGACGACAATTTGATGCCATTGGTGATTGAATGTGTGGATAAGAACGTGACACTGGGGGAAATTTCACATACGCTCCGCAAAGTCTTTGGTGAGTATCGCCCGTCAGTGACGGTGTAAACGATGGCGTTTAATGACGAATCTCCCCCGACAAAACGCTTGCCCAAGTGGTTGAAGCTGGATAGGAGTAATAGCTTGTTGAGCATCGGCAGTCGCAATAGCATCCTCTCGATTGGGAGTACGAATAGTGTTTTATGCATTGGGAGCAAATATAGCCTGCTATCGATTGGGAGTGTGGCGAGTACGCTGTGCGTTGGCTGTGTCGCTTGTACCTTGAGTATTGGTAGTTTTGCCAGTGTCTTATCCATCGGTAGCCTTGCAAGTCTATTGAGCATCAGTAGTCTGGCATCTTTCCGCAGTGTTGGGCGTTTCTTCGGGAGACACATTTTTAAGCGATAGCCATTCAGCGTGTCAGCACCTCAGCTTGTCAGCAATGTTGGAATCAGTTTGTGAATGTTGGTTTTGGCTTTTACCGCCGGCGGTGCAATAACTGTTTTCCGCAGTTGGCAAGGGCGTTCTCGTCGTGACAACGGTTAAAGTTTGAATTCGGTTTGAACAGGGTTATTGATTATCCTAATTTCACCAAATCAGCTTGGTCATTCTGGAATGTTAAGGTGTTTGGAAACATCTGTTCTGTGATTAGTGTAGTATAAAATAAATGGGATGTGTGATGCAAATGGCTATGCATCTGCATCGGATATGTTGATTATTTGGAATAATTTTAGCTGATTTTTTGCGGGCGGACCCACTGGACCGCCCCTACAAGGACTTATTTTGTGATGCTTCTGCTTTATTTTTAGATTTATCAACCCAAAATCCGCTAATTAGCAAAATGTGATACTAATAGTTGTTCTGGGTGACATCCTCAATGAGGCGCGCCATTTTTTCATAGTGTGAGCCTTTCCAGTAGATTTGCTCACAGGACTGGCATTGATGAAAGGTATCGTAGAGTTGAGCAGTGTCGCCGGGGAGTTGGTCGCGGATGGAAACGACATCCACTTTCCCAAGTTTGCCGTTGCATTTCATACAAAAGTAGAAGGGGCGAATCTGCTGTGTGAGATGATAGCGTTGGGTGATTTCTTGCAGGCGTAAGCGGGGTTTGGTGTTGCGAACATAGTAGCCATGAATGACCAATCCGCGCTTGAGCAAGCCGACATCCCGCGTGAGTAGAATGCGTTGTTCCTGATGGGAGACTTCTGCTAATTCATCATCGGGATAATCATTGCGATAGAGCGTGTCGAAGCCCATCATGCGGAGATAGTTGGTTAGTCGTCCCAAATGAGTATCGAGGATGAAGCGCGGTCTGCCGTTGAAAGTCGGGATAATGGAGGGGATGTCATTCGCTTGGGCATAAGGGATGGGATGCACCTGAATGTCATCGCCATCTTGCACGATGTAGTCTAAACCCACACGGCAATTGTTTACCAGAATCACGTCAATCTCTGGGTGTGGGACATTGAGGGACTCAATCATATCCTTGACGGAGCCTTTCCAGTCGAAGGTATAGTGGATGGTCTGGTTTTTGTGTTTCTTGGCAAGGAAGAAATTGAGCGAATCGTGAAAGCGGAAGGTCGCAATCGCCATCAGAAGCCCCAAATTGACTTGAGGAAGCGTAATTTCTCACGGCTATGGTGACTTGCACCACCTTCATGATTGTTGAAGCGATATACCTTGATTTGCTTGTCGGATTGCACTTGATTGTAGGCGGCGAAAACGGTGGAGGGTGGGCAAATTTCATCCATTAGGGCAGTAGAGTAGAGCGCAGGGACTTGTGTGCGGGTGGCGAAATGCATACAGTCGAAATAGTTGAGTGTATTAAAAACTTGCTCCTCTTTATCCCGATGGATATTCAGATATTGTGCGATTTCTTCATAGGGATGTTCCTCTGTTAAGCCTACCGCGCGTTTGAAGTGACATAGGAAGGGTACATCGGGCATACAGAGTGACACATCATTAGGAGTCAGTCCACTCACTGCAATCGTAATCGCCCCACCTTGACTGCCTCCGGTGATTGCCACAAAGTCGCTATCCACCATTGGATGACTCTTGGCTGTTTCGACTGCGCGTACCGCATCGGTGAAGACACGGCGATAGTAATAGGTCTTGGGGTCGAGGATGCCTTGTGTCATAAAACCCGGATAATGGGGATTTGCTCCATCAGGCATATCAGGCGTGTCGCCATGTAGCCATGCACTGCCCTGCCCGCGTGTGTCCATGACAAAGGTCGCGTAACCTGCCATGGGATAGAGTAACCACTGATAAGGAAAGCCTCGTCCACCACCGTAACCGAGATATTCAATCACGCAGGGTAAAAGGTGGGTAGAGTCGGCTGGCAAGATAAACCAGCCCTTAATCGGTTGTCCACCATAGCCTGCAAAGGTCACATCATAGGTTTCGACAAGTGACAAATCAAAATCAACAGTCTCAAATTGGGCGTTGAGTGGATGTTGACGGGCTTCGTCGAGTGTCGTTTGCCAGAAGGAATCGAAGTCGTCGGGTTCGTGGCGTGGCGGTTGATAGGTTTCAAGCTGGTCTAGGGGCATATCAAAAAAGGGCATAGGGCTATCTCAATGTAAATTTGTGCAATGTAAGGGCGGTTCGCGCTGGGGTAGACACAACAGTACACCGCCCTTTCAAAAAGTTTACCCTAAATTTCCCATAAAATCACTCAGACGGACGAACCGCTTCGATGAGCATCCAGTCGCCTTGTTGCCGATGGGCAATGGGTTCGAGTCTGGTTTTGCGGAGGGCGGTGTCAACTTCTTCGAGTTGGGTGTCAATCAAGCCACTGAAGATGGCTTTGCCACCGGGTCGGACAGTATCGCCCAAGTGATGGTCGCACATTTCGATGATAATGCGCGCTAGAATATTAACGACAACCAAATCAAAGCGTCTGGCGGAGTTGATGACGGTTTCCAAGCTACCTTGTTGTGCCGTGATTTTATCCCCTACACCATTGACTTCGGCATTTTGGATGGTCGCTTTAACGGCGAGTTCATCAATGTCGAGGGCGAGGATGTCAGATGCACCGAGCTTGGCAACCGCGATAGACAAGATGCCACTCCCACAGCCTAAGTCGAGGACGCGCGTACCATGTTGTGTGATGACTTCGAGTGCTTCTAGGCAGAGTTGTGTAGTAGGGTGTGTGCCTGTACCGAATGCCATGCCGGGGTCGAGGGAAATCATAATGTCATTGGCTTGGGGTTCGAGTTCAATCCATGCCGGATGAATGAGCATGTGCTTGCCAATTCGGACAGGTTTATAGTGTGCTTTCCATGCTTCTGCCCAGTCGTCTTCATCCACGGTGCTATAGGTTGGGCGGGGCATGGGATACATCAAACTCATTGCGCCGAGTGCCATTTCGAGACGTTGCTTGGTGTCTTCGACATTAGCATCATCAGGAAAGTAGGCGCGTAGGGTTAAAGATTGTGCAGGTGGGAGTTCGGTTTCGTCCCATTTATCGGGGAGAATGCCGTTTTGTTCGATGGATACGCCTTGATGACCATAGCGTTGGAGGACTTCGGCAACGGCTTCTGCGGCTTCGCCATCGACTTCTAGCGCGACCTCAATCCAGCGAGTCATGCGCTAGTTCCGTTCACCACCGAGAAAATCCATCATCTTATCAAAGAAGCCTCGTCCACCCGCAGGTTGTGGCATAATATCCCCTCCCAGAGTCTCACCCAATTGCTGGAAGAGTTCACGTTGTTCATCCGAGAGTTTGGTTGGGACCGCCACGGTGACATAGACGAGTTGGTCGCCACGACCTGAGTTTGTGCCATCACTGCGGAGGCGTGGGATACCTTTGCCCCGTAGACGGAAGACCTTGCCTGTTTGTGTGCCGGGGGGTATCGTCAATTCAACCTGCCCATCGACGGTATCGACGCGAATCTTATCGCCCAAGGCGGCTTGTGCCACATTGATTTCGATATCAAGTATGATGTCATTCTCGCGGCGTTTGAAGAATTCATGGTCATGGACATGCACGACAACATAGAGATTGCCCGACGGAGCTTCGCGCATGCCCGCATCGCCTTCGCCACGGACTTGAATCTGTAAGCCTTCGCGGACACCTGCTGGAATTTTTACATTGAGCGCGCTGGTTTTGCGTAAGCGTCCACTGCCATCGCATTGTTTACAGGGGTTGGCAATGACTGTGCCTGCCCCATTGCAACGTGGACAAGTTGCTACTCGCACCATCGAGCCTAAGAAGGTCTGTTGGACTTGGCGGACTTCACCTGCACCACTGCATTCGGGACAAGTCACTGGATGAGAACCCGCCTCTGCGCCACTGCCATCGCAAACATCGCAGACTTCAAAGCGTTGGAATTCGACTTCTTTTTCGACACCGAAGACGGCTTCTTCAAAGCTAATGGTTACATCAACGCGACGGTCACCGCCGACATTCGGGTTTTGCCGACGGCGGGACTGTCCGCCAAAACTGCTGTTGAAGATGTCGAAGATGTCCTCGAAGCCGAATCCTGTCGCACTGCCCCCGAAACCGCCAAAGCCACCCGCACCATTCACGCCAGCATGTCCAAAGCGGTCATAACGGGCGCGCTTGTCGTCGTCTGATAGCACTTCGTAGGCTTCGTTGATTTCTTTGAACTTGGCTTCTGCGTCGGCTTCTTGGCTTACATCGGGATGATACTGACGCGCTAAATTGCGAAACGCTGATTTGATTTCGTTTTTGTTCGCTCCCTTTGGAACGCCGAGTACGTCGTAGTAATCTCTTGCCATGTCTGTGCCTGAATTCGCCCCTTAATTACTTACGATATTCACTGCTTCGTCAAAGTGCTGTTGGGCGTACAGCTGTACGCCCTTACACCAAGATTGTCTACCAGATAAAATTGATTTCTGACAACTGATGTCTGACTTCTTCCTATGTTTCGGTGTACTCAGCATCAATG
>JANQRM010000673.1 GCA_028284565.1 Anaerolineae bacterium
CGTGGAACTCCCCCCACATCGATGGTGTGGGCAATGCAATGCGCGCTTCGGGATAGAGTGGGAAAGGCACACTTGGTAGGTTAATCACACGAAAGCCCCGATACGATGTGAGGTCACCATATCGGGGCGTGATGATCACGGTTTCGATGCCCTGCTCTACGAGATGATCGAGCAATAAACAGACCACCTGCACCATGCCATCGACTTTGGGCAGGAAGACTTCCGTAAAGAGAGCAAGGCGCATTTAGCTCAACTAATTTTCGAGTGTAGCCTGTAATTCTTCGACGAGATTGCGTTGCTCATCTGTGAGATTTTTAGGGACTGTCAGCATGATACGGGCATATAAATCGCCATATTCGCCTTTTTTCCGCAAGACAGGCATCCCTTTGCCGGAAAGCCTGAACTTTTGTCCCGATTGTGTCCCAGCCGGAATCTTCAATTTAACCTGACGTGTCATCGTGGGAATTTCGATTTCGCCTCCCAACATGGCGGTAAAGGCATCCACCTTGACATCAACGATTAAATCATCCATATCCCGCTGAAAGTTGGAGTCTTTCATGACATCGACAACGAGATAAAGATTGCCGTCGCGTCCCCCATTTCTGCCGGGATAGCCTTCGCCAGAAAGCCGAACCGTTGTACCGTCCGTTGCGCCAGCTGGAATCTTGACCTTCAGTTGGCGACCCTCTTTATTGACGACTCGTTCTGTACCTTCGTAGGCTTCTTGCAAGCTGACTTGCACACTTTGGTTGATGTCTTCACCATCCATCGCAAAGTTACTGCCGACGTTATCCCCAAAGCCACCAAAGCCTCTAAATCCGGCGTTGGTTCGTCTGCCACCTGCTCCGCCTCCACCAAAAACCGAGCTAAACAAATCGCTCAAGTCTTCCATGTTGACTTGGGTTTGTCCGCCGTTGAAGCCCCCAAATCCCTGTTGATATTGCTTCCAGTTTGCTCCAAAGCGGTCATAGCTCGCGCGTTTTTCTGGGTCGCTGAGGACTTCGTAGGCTTCATTGATTTCTTTGAATTTCGCTTCCGCAGAGGGATTGTCTTGATTCGCATCGGGATGCCACTTTTTCGCCTGCTTGCGGAAGGCTTTTTTGATTTCTTTTTCATCAGCCCCCCGGCTTATACCGAGAGTCTGGTAATAGTCTTGTGCCATACAACTTCTCTTTTCCTCTGAGTCTCTCTCATCTTCTATTGTATGTTTTGCACAAGATTAGGTCAACAAATCGTAACGATTTCTGAGACAATTTTTATACTGTGCAAGAATTTATGTTAGGATGGAACGAATTTTAGCCAACAATAACAAGTCAAACACATGATTCAACATTATCTCGCGCGGAGCAACGCCGGAATGCGCTTTATTGCTCAGATGCAAATCTATAACATAGGCAATTTCGAGCGTCTTCGCACCTATTTGGAAGACAATTATGTCCCCTCTGCTTTTGAGAAGGTCTCGTTGGATAAACAGCATCAGCAATGGCAGGACTGTTATGAAACGCATGGACGCTTTCGTGTCTCGGAACTCATCGCGGCTGATAAGCATCGAGTGGTGTTGATTTTGCAAGCAGAACATACAGGACAATTGGTTTATAATCGAGTCAAAGTATCCGACGATTATCCGCATCTGGTGACGCAATACATGCATCGGTTGCATGGTCAATCTACCTAGGACAAACCCATGACCAAACCCTCAAAAGACACCAAACCCGTCGATATGGATCAATTTGTGCAAGGACGTTATAGCAAGCTCAATGGAATGAATATCTTCCAGCGAATGGATATCAACACCGACCTTGCGCGCACCATCATTACTGGATTCATCCGCGATAGTGTCGCCAAAGCCGGTATGTCGCGTTGTGTCTTGGGTTTATCCGGCGGAATTGATTCGGCATTATCAGCATATCTCTCCGCAGAAGCGTTGGGTGCAGAGAATGTCCTTGCTGTCCGCATGCCATATAAAACGTCGTCGCAAGATAGTCTTTCTCATGCAGAAGAAGTCATTGAAGATTTGGGACTAACAAATCTCACTGTGTCCATCACCGAGATGGCAGACCCCTATTTTGAACGCTTCCCCGATATGAACCGTGTGCGTCAAGGCAATATTATGGCACGTCTGCGAATGATAACCCTCTATGACCAATCTGTCTCATGGGGAGGCTTGGTCATGGGAACAAGTAATAAAACCGAATTTTTGCTGGGCTATTCCACGATATATGGAGATAGTGGTGTGGCACTCCATCCCATTGCTGATTTGTATAAATATCAAATTCGCCAACTTTCCAGCGCGGTTGGAGTCCCCGATTCGATTGTCAATAAGCCCCCTTCTGCGGATTTGTGGGAGGGGCAAACAGATGAGAATGAGCTTGGCTTCACTTACGATGATGTTGACCAAGTATTGTATCTACTCGTTGATGAACGCTTTACTGTAGAAGAAATCATCGCAGAAGGCTTTGACCGCGAGTTTGTCACCCAAGTGTGGGAACGGGTGAAAGCGAATCACTACAAACGCACGATGCCCAACATCGCCAAACTGAGCAAACGTACCATCGGACACGATTTTCTCTATCTGCGGGATTATACTGGACGCGCTGGGAGTCTTTAACGGTAAATCCAATTTTTATACAACTTTTATAGCCCAAAAGTACTAATGGGTGTATCATAAGGTGAACTGTAATGCAGGGAAGGGCATAGATACTGATGAGCCAGACCATCCTCATAATCGATGACCACGCCGAATTACGTGATATGTTGAATGATATGCTAATGTTGCGGGGCTTCCGCGTGATTGTCGCCACCAATGGGACAGAAGGCATTCAATTTGCCCAAGAAGCACACCCGGATTTAATTATCTGCGATATCGCCATGCCTGATATT
Organism: Anaerolineae bacterium; assembly: GCA_028284565.1. Next base: position 2,881 of record JANQRM010000673.1, read on the forward strand.
GATGGCTTCCAAGTCTTGGATGCGGTTCGTTCTTATGGACAAATCGCCGATACCCCATTCCTCTTCCTAACTGCGTCCATGACCTCCAGCGATGAAGAGCAAATCATTGATTCCTCTGCCAATGGCTTTTTAGAGAAGCCCTATGGCAGTGCAGACCTCTATACCATGATTGATAAGTTATTGGTTGAGTCGGCGTAAACCTCGATTAATCCTTTTGGCGATTGGGGCAAAGATAAAGCGCTGTCCTCTTAAAATTTTCTCCAAGCCATAAGCTAGCCATTCCGGACGTTCTGGCATGAAAATGGTGAATTCCTCTTTGTCATGATACTTCAAAACTGCGTTGGCTGATGCAATACCTGTTACCGTTGTGCGTTCCATCCACATCGACGGGGTATCGTAGCCGATCCAATCCCCGCAGGCATAGAGACCGTCCCATGGCGTATCGACAAACAAGCTCTCCTGCGTTGGGACACGAAAGCGTGTATGGACTTTGCTGTTGCGTCGTACAGAAGCATGAACGAAGCTCCCTTTCAAATCGGGGAACGCCCGTTGTATATCATCAACGGCGAGGATAATTAGGTTGCGTTCAGGCATTTCCATCAGTGCCTCTTCCCCATAGAAATGCACTTCGACTGCGCTCCCATCGGTTTCACCATGCCATTCACGGCAATCATCGTAGAGTCGATGTAACCAGAAGAAATTGTCAGCGCGGAAATCCCCTGTCAGCATCCCACCGATTGTTCCTTGGCGTGGGGATTCAGAGAACCACAGACGGATGACAATATTACGAATGGGTTTGGGGAAGATAATTTTCTCGGCTTCGGGTTGCGTGACTGGGCAATTGAGCAAAAGGCGTTGGGTTGACGGCGCATTCATTGCGAGTATCACATGGTCAGCT
>JANQRM010000688.1 GCA_028284565.1 Anaerolineae bacterium
AAAAACACGCGGATACCACCGGGCTATACCATTGGTCGTGGCTGTACATTGGGGACTGACTTACAAGAAACAGATTTCGCAGATTTTGACAATCGACAAGTGCCGAATAACACGGATTTGGGTTTTAAGCGATCATAAGTGAATCAAAAAAGTCGGTCACCATAATGATGTCCGACTTCGTTTATTCAGTTTGATTCAACGCTATGTGACGACGACTGAATTATCTCCACTATATGGGTTGGGAGCATATTTATCGGCTTCCCAATCGTTGTGCCATTCCGCCCCGTTGATGAGATACCGAAACTGATACTCTGTATTGGGTTCCAGTTCCAAGGTCACCTTAAAGCGACCATCTTTCAACGCTTCCATCGGGGTAGCTTCTTCATCCCAATCATTGAAATCACCAACCAGCATGACCGTCTCTGCCTCAATTGCGGCAGGCGTATAAAACGCCACTTTGCAGATGGTATCATCTTTAACATAGCGTTTCGATAGCATCGATCAATTAGACCTCAACGACCGAATTGTCACCACTGAAGGGATTGGGAACGTACTGGTCTGCTTCCCAGTCGTTGTGCCATTCCTTACCATCAACCAAATATCGGAATTGGTAGGTGCTGTCTTTTGTGAGTTCGACTGTGGTTTTGAAGCGACCATCTTTCAAGGCATCCATCGGAGTTGCTGATGAACTCCATTCGTTAAAGTCACCCACTAATGCGACTTCTTTAGCTTCGACATCTTTGGGGGTGTAGAAAGTGACTTTGCAGACATCTTTGTTCTTGAGATATTTCTTCTTTAACATGATTTGCTCCTTATTCTCCGTCCCTTGACGGTGAAATTTCGACGGACGGAATTCTATCATAGGCTAATTGTTTGGCTAGAGAAAACGCTGTTCTCTCCAATCATTATGACGCAAAATTGTTGAAATTAAACAATAAGTTTATTAGATTCAGTTAAGTTGCCCCAAAATTGTGCAAGATTCTTGATATGTGACGATTTTCCGTTATCCTAGAGTGCGTTTGATCTTGAAAAATCGCCTAAATTTTGTAACACTTAATCGTTTAAGCCATTTTCATTCAACACGAAAATCAACAGGGAGAAACCACAATATGGTCAAGCCCGTCGCCCAAGTTAATGTCACGCCTCGTCTGCCCAAAGCTCTCGAACCGCTTCATGAACTCGCCTATAACCTTCGTTGGTCTTGGGATCATGAGTCAATTTCGTTATTCCGCCGCCTCGACCCCGACCTATGGGATGAAACGAACCACAATCCCGTTTGGATATTGGGACGGCTGAGTCAAGCACGCCTTGAAGAAGTCAGCCAAGACCCTACTTTTATGGCTCATCTCAAACGTGTCTATGATGCCTTTCAGGATTACATGGCAAATGGGAACACATGGTACAAGTCAGCTTATGACGAACTTGAAACCGACCCCGTTATTGCCTACTTCTCGATGGAGTTTGGCATTACAGAATGCCTGCAAAATTATTCAGGTGGTTTGGGTATTTTGAGTGGTGATCATCTCAAAAGCGCGAGCGATCTTAACTTACCACTTGTTGGCGTAGGGTTGCTATATCAAGAAGGTTACTTCCATCAATATCTCAATTCAGATGGTTGGCAACAAGAACGCTATCCAATCAACGACTATGCAAATTTACCCGTCACACTACAAACTGATGCTGATGGTAAACCCCTTAAAATCAGCGTTCCAATGCCCGGAAGACAACTATATGCCCAAATCTGGAAAGTACAGGTTGGTCGTATCGCACTCTACCTACTCGATTCCAATATTCCTGAAAATCCATTGCCAGAAGATCGTGATCTAACCGACCGATTGTATGGCGGAGATCGTCGCACACGCATTCGACAGGAGATTCTGCTTGGGATCGGCGGAATTCGTGCTTTGGAAGCTATGAACCTGCGTCCAGATGTTTGTCATATGAACGAAGGACATTCCGCTTTCTTGCTTCTTGAACGCATTCGGATCATGATGCAGGAAAAGAATCTGAGCTTCAAAGAAGCAGAGGCTATCGTCTCATCAAGCCTCGTGTTTACCGTTCACACGCCTGTACCAGCAGGTCTGGAAAGGTTCGGGTTTGATTTGATTGATGAGCATTTCACAGACTACATGAAGGAACTCGGTTTATCCCGTGATGAATTTATCGATCTCGGTCGGGAAAATATGGGTGATTATGAGCTTTTCTCTATGTCTGTGATGGCAATCAAACATGCTTCTGAGGCTAATGGCGTTGCCCAATTACACGGGGTTGTTTCACGCGAAATGTGGCAATGGGTTTTCCCCGGCGTTCCTGAGCATGAAGTTCCAATTGGGGCAATTACCAATGGCATCCATGTACAAACATGGATCAGTCCTGAAATGGGGGCATTGCTTGATCGCTATCTTGATCCCCGTTGGCGAGATGAGGATGAACGCCCTGAAATTTGGGATGCAGTTGAAGATATTCCTGATGCGGAATTGTGGCGTACTCATGAACGTCGTCGCGAGCGTTTTGTAGCTTTCACACGCCAAAAACTCCGTGATCAACTCATCGAACGCGGCGCACCCAATGCAGAAATTGAAGATGCAATGGAAGTCTTAAACCCTGATGCGCTCACGTTTGGCTTTGCTCGTCGATTTGCAACGTATAAACGTGCAACCTTGCTTTTCAAAGACTTAGAGCGATTGGATAAGCTCGTCAATGATCCCGACCGCCCGGTTCAGTTCATTTTCGCTGGCAAAGCGCATCCACATGATAATTCCGGCAAAGCCCTCATCCGTGAAATTATCAATGTCGCACGGATGCCAGAATTCCGCCATGCTATTGTATTCCTCGAAAATTATGATATGCACGTTGCACGTTATATGCTTCAAGGTAGCGATGTTTGGCTTAACAATCCCCGCCGTCCAAAAGAAGCAAGCGGCACAAGTGGTATGAAGGTTATCTACAACGGTGGTTTGAATTGCAGCATCCTCGATGGCTGGTGGGCAGAAGCCTATACACCTGATGTTGGCTGGGCAATTGGCAAGGGCGAACAATACACCCCTGATGAAGCAGAACATCAAGACTATATTGAAAGCCGTGCGCTCTATAATATCCTAGAGCAAGACATTGTTCCTTTGTTTTATGATCGGGGACGTGATGGTGTGCCACGCGGATGGTTGCGTAAAGTTAAGAAATCAATGGGTGAATTATCGCCTTTCTTCAGCACACGACGAATGGTGCAACAATATACAGAAGAAATGTATATTCCGAGCTTCAACCGCGTTTATGATATGACACAGAAAAATATGAGCAATGCAATTGACTTTGCCAAATGGCGTGACAATATTGAAAGCTCATGGCATCAAATCCGTGTATTGAGCGTTGATGCAAACGAAACACAAGTCGCGGTAGGAAGCCAAGTTGCAATAACAGCAAAGATCAATCTTGGCGACCTTAAACCTGATGATGTACGTGTTCAACTCTACCTCGGAACATTGAATTCTCATGGCGAGATTGAAGACGGTGAAGCGATTGACATGTCCGCAGGCAAAAAAGCCAAAGATGGCACTTTTACCTTCAGCGCAGATCACACATATTCAATTGCTGGAAACATGGGGCTTTCCGTGCGCGTTATGCCGAATCATCAATACATGCACACCAACTTCAAGCCCGGCTTAATCACTTGGGCGTAGTGAAGTGATCCTCTGTAGGCATCTGTTGTAGCAACAGGTGCCTCGTATTATAACCAAATTTCTGTAAAGAAGTGTATAGATAGTGTAAATGCTGGCAGTGTTTACCGATTAGAGTTGCGTGTAATGGTTAAGAGATGGTAGACTAACGCTATAGTTACAAACCTTAACTCTTCACATTGCCTTACAGCAGTATGATAGAGATATGTGAGTCGATCAATTGAACCGGGCACCCAACCTTAGCGGAGGTCTGAATGAAGAAGAACATTCTAGTTGTTGATGATGAGATTGGTGCACTAACACTAATCGGAATTATGCTAGAGCGCGGTGGATTTAACGTCTTAAAAGCAAAAGATGCAGATTCGGCATTGGCAACGCTTGATCAAAACACCCCTGATTTGATCATCCTTGACGTTATGATGCCGGGGATGGATGGTATCGAGCTTTGTGGTGTTATCCGAGGGCGCGATGATACTGGGCAAACCCCTGTTTTGATCCTGTCCGCGCGCGGTGATGCAGATAGTGTCATGCGTGGTATGGAAGCTGGCGCAAACGATTACCTACCCAAACCTATCTTGCACCATGACCTTGTTGCTAAAGTTCGTGCAATGCTTGCACAAACCAACAACGTCTAACCTACGACCTTGCCCGGTCTGCAATTCAATCAGGACAATTGTAAATACCCCCAGAGATGGGGTTATTTATTTTTAGGGTATCCCGTATAGTTCTCGATATATGGTGTAATGGCTGTAAATACGCTGAACATAACTGCGTGTTTCATCAAATGTAATCGCTGTAATAAAAGCATCGGTATCCCTGCCTGAAAGCGCAAGCCAATCGAGTGAATTCCCCGGTCCGCCATTATACGCTGCCAGCGCAGCCGGAACAAAACCACCAAACAGATTTAGTTGCTCATCAAGATAATAGCTACCAAATGTAACACTTACATTGGGGCGCA
>JANQRM010000011.1 GCA_028284565.1 Anaerolineae bacterium
ACACGGAGATAGATGACTCGCCTATCGAGCAATACAGCTAAGCCTTGTTGATAGGCTTCAATGGCTTGTCCCTGCCTCACCGCCGATTCGGTTTGGGTAAAGGTCTTCGTGAAACGCGAGTCGATTCGTTCTTGAACGATGCCCTTCTCACTTGCTCGCAATATCATATTCGGTGCATAGGTCACGGTTTCGTAGGCTTCGACATCTGGCGTGATTAAGGATTGCAGCACCCCGCCTCTCAAATTGACTTCATCCACGCGCAATTGTTCTGCGCCTTGTTGCTGTGTCCGACGCATCACAAGCAAGCTATTCTTAGCGAACTTTACCGTCATATCGACCAGAAACTCATCAGCGTCGAGTTCAGGCAAGCTCACGTCCACGCGACTATCTCCATCCAAGAGCCAGTAATTCAGTCGGTCATAAGTACGGAAGTAACCAAACACGCGCTCCCGACGGTCATCTACTTGGAACCATGTCTGATTTTCCGCAATCGACATCACCGCATCCTCGACCCATTGTCCATAACGCCTTTGCCCCCGCATGAGATACCCGCCTGCGAGTCGATAAAGCGACTCCCGACTCGTGCCAAACATCGCCTCACGCCCTCCGAACAAGCCGGTTGTCGTTTTAAGCACTGGCTCCGGCGTATCGTCTGATACATCCACCAACATCAAGTCTTTACTATCCGGCTGAGGTGAAATCACCAACATATCCTTTAGAAATTGATAGCGCGCGGTTGGTAAGGACTTGAACAATTCAACCTGCTTCAATGGCGACTTCGGATTGTAGTTGTAGTAGACCGCTTTTCCATTTTCATAGGCAATCGCTCGGATGCTTGCTTCATCAAGTCCCCATGCCACAATTGCCCCATTGGCACGAATGAGTGTCTCTAGTGAAGTCAATGGTATACTAGTTACTGGAACAACTGTCGCACATGCTGGACAATGACTGCGATTCTGTGGATACGCCACCCCACACGAGGGACAATCGACCAACTGACTGCGATAATCAACCAGCAAATGATCGGGGAAAATACCCCGTTGTCCATTTGTGAACCAGCTATCAAACACCTGTAGCAAGTCATCACTCAAGGTATCCAGTGGATAAGCAACACGTGGATAAGTCACGGCGGAGTCAAAGACCGCAATTTTCTGTTGCGCGCGCTGAGTCAATAACTGTAAGGTTGGATGTACACCACCATAAGGATGGGTCAACAGCAATGCCTTGAACAACAACACGGCATACGAATACCAATCGTGTTCCGGCATGAAGAAGGCTTGCTGTGATAAATCACAACCATACAACATAGGGTCTATGAAGGCTTCTGTCCCAACAACGCACGGGTAATTCCCAAACTGAAAGCTATCCACATCTATGAATAACGTCTCATGTGCCTTGAACATCAGATTGAGGTCGTTCAAATCCCCGACAACAAACTGCGCCTTATGTATTCTATTAAGTGAGCGGTGCATTTCAAGAAACATCGTCGCTATGTCCCTTGATGACAACCCTGCCGTTTTGCGATACTTCTTGCTGGAGAGTTGTCGAATCTCTGTATAATCCGATGGCAACAGACGCATGGTAAAGCCAATGACATCCCCGCCTTTTTTATCGAACACCAAATCATGGGGTGCAATCACTTGACGCGGAAGCCCTCGCATCTTGGGGAAAATCGCGCGCAGTTTCTGTTCACGATTTGCATCGGGTTGCAGGTAGATTTTCACGGCTTGATTCTGATGACGAAACACCGTCGCTTCGCCACCGATGCCGATGATGTCCGCTTGCTTGAGAGTGACTTTACGTCCATTAAGTTGAACTTGCATCGCGCATCCTTCTTTCTAGGGTAACAATGGTGGCATCATCTTTAAAACGATGCTCACGATCTGACCAAACATTCATTTTCCGTTGCAACACGCGCGGATTACGAAATCCCCAGATGTCATCTAAGAGTTCATCCTCAAATCCATCCGTTGCAATCGCTATCCGTTTCCAACTACCATTCAATAGTTGATAATCGAAAGTTTCCGGCAGAACACCGCCATTCAAATATCGCGGATCTATCAGATGATAGGCAATGTAATTCGGCTGATTGTCTTCATCCCGGATTTGTAGGTCCTTATCCACCAAGACCAGTCCATCACCCGCCGAGAAAATCACACCCTCCCCTCCTGTGATGACCACACCTTGTATCGTGAACAGCAGATAGTCATTGATAAACTCAAGTTGTCGCGTGGCATCCACCGTTGAGAGCAAGCCATCGAGATAGGTCAAGGTCTGTGCATAAAGCAAGCGAGGCAAAGCATCCAACGTCACGCCTTCTTCCAGCAGATACTCCGCTTGGGTCAGCAGATACTCTGTGACGAGCTTCGCACCCACCTCAGAGTGCTTCCCACTGCCACAGCCATCACATACAATCCCAATGATTGCTGATTCTAGTTGATGCACCCCCACACTATCTTGGCAATTCACCCGTCGGAGCAAATGGTCACGTCCCGTCACCTGCCCCACATTTACACATACCTTGTCCATGCAATGTATCCTCAATAAACATAATAAATGAGATAGAAAGAAGGTTGCTTGACACAAAATATATGTGGAGGGGCGCACAGCTGTACGCCCTTACACTTCAGTTCTACGGGTTAAAGAAGTTATTCTGATTCGCGCTAATTTTGCCCTGACTCGTGCGGATAATACTCGCCGAAATCAGGTTCAGGGTTTTACGAACTTCACTCGGTGAGTTGGCAACGGTCAGTACATTCGGGAAACCCATACCATCCGCAATCGGACGGAAGTATTTCTCGTCACCCAAGCCCGCAAAGGCAAGTGTATAGATTTCTTGTCGGATGAGGTCTTGCGATACTGTCTTCACAGCAGAAGCAGTGGTTGTAGACATATTATCGCCACCATCTGTAATGACCACGACAATCGAGCGAGTCCGGATCCCGCCATTGCGAAGTTCTTGCCCATAGCCGACGATTCCGGTCATGCCATCCATCACCGCGTCGTACATGGCAGTTGCCCCGCTCGGCTTATAGGTCTTCTTCGTCAAATCTTTGACACTCTCAATCGGTGTGTATCCGAAGAGTAATTTGGCATCATTGCTAAAGAGCCACGCACTCATCAGAATGCTATCTGCCGCTTTGGAGTCGGCTAAGGCGCGTACCATCTGATTGAAGGCATCAATTACATCGGCTTGCACGGACCCCATCGAACTGCTTTGGTCAATGATGACGGAAACGAGTGTCACATCATCTGTATTCAGGTCGTCGATTTGTGCGCCCACACACCCCAAACCCGCTTGTCCGTCGAGATTTTGGATGAGCAAATCCACTGATTGCACACTCATCCCCTGTTGTTGCGTCGCTTGAAATAGCGATTGTAAATCTGTACTCATGGTTTATGCTCCTGTTGATTATTTGCTTGTGTTTTGCAGGTAAGTTAAGCCATCGCATCAAACACACAGCCTGATGCACTTGATAGATTTTGTTTTTCCAACTTATTGTGGATGGAAGAGCAGTGTCGCTGTTTAGTCTCGCAGTTCAGTGTCTACACGAACTAGGCAAACGACACTACCTATGTAAAACCAGTTACCCAATCGCATCCGTTGAATTCACCAGACGCATCCCCTTCGACACGAAATCTTGAATCGCATCTTCTGTCACTTGCTCAAAGCCAGGGATAGACGAGGTGCAGTCATCCAAGAAGCGCAACTTGCGAATGACTTCTGGTTGATTGGCAAAGTGACGCATTACCGAATTCATGGTTTCGAGTACACAGTGACTCCGTGCTTGTCCCGCGACATAAATGAGGTCAAACTTAGAGACCATCTCAAGGAATCGGGTATTGAGTCCACCGTCAGGGTGCTTGCTATATTTCACTTCTGGCTCGACCACACTATAGAACTCCGTGTGAGCAATCGTTCCTTTAGTGAGATAAGTCGGTTGTGCCATGCGTGCGCCACTGTGATACATAATCGCTTCAGACAAAGCTGGCACTAATGAACGCCCTGCAGTTCCCTCCATACAGTGGAAGGGCCATATCATCAGTTGCTTTTTGCCAACCGTCTCCAGTTCTTCCAGATACTTCACCGACCAAACCGGCTCGGTAATGGGTCGCCAATGCCCGTTCTTGACATCATCTGCTGTGATGACGCTATAGGGTTGGGGATGTTCGCCGTTATCGTTTGTCCACCAACTGGGATAGAAGATTTGGAAAGGTGTGTGCGTATCCAATGATGCGGCGATTTGCGTGACATCATGCACATTGTTATAGAGCCATTCAATCGTGCGACGGGTATCATCAATCGCACCCGGCACAGTCAAGCGTCCTGTCGGTGCAGGGAAGACAAAATCCACTTGCATATCAATCAGCCACAACAATACACGTGGGCTATCTTGACTTGCAGGCGATTGGAAATCGGCTAACCCCGTTTCGTAGGCAGATTGGAAATCGGGGTCATACATCGTCCCGACTTTATTCAATGTTTGAGAAGCAATCATAACTAACTCCTAGCTTATTCGTTTGATACCTCTAGTCTACCAACACCTGCTGAATACCCACTGAACAAATTCTGAATATTTTCTGGAAATGTCGTTTTTGATGTTGAAACGGATATTTAACGCCTAATGATTGGATGATTCGCTTGCTTTACACATCATCTGTGCAGATTAGGCTACAACCCCTCCTAATCCCCCTCCCCATGGATAGAGACAACCCTCCCACTTGATGAATATAGTGAGTACATCAACCCAATAGGAGAACTGAAAATGTTGAAGACACTCGCAATCGACACACAAGCTCATCAAGAATGCCAACTGGCGAAACCAGAGCGGCATGAGAGAACCGTCTTTATCGAAGCACAAGCATTTCTGGACTTCAAGTATGGTAGTGAATCAGTTGATATCATGTTTCCCGATGGAGCAACTGCCAAACTTGTCATAGCAAGCAGTGGGAGAATATACTTTCAAGTTCCGAGCGAGGACTAATTTTTATTCCTCAACGTACTCAGGCTTCAAGCTCTGTAATGAGTTGTGCAATGACAGCATCAAGACTGAGTGTATTAGCCCGTTCACGTAGCCTAGCAATTAATTCGGGTGCAAGCTCAGATTCCAATTCAGCCAGCAAACGCTCAGCCGCCTCTTTTGTGTCATACGATGTTGCGGAGTGCTGGAACACTAACAGGGTTAATTCAATTGTCCGTTCCAGATAACCTTCATTAGCAAAGAGCATCGCTACTCGCCAAATAGTATTGAGGATGTCATGCATTGCCACAACACGTAATTCATGGATGAGTATTAGGGCGATATGATAGTGTTTACGAGCCAGAGGATAGTCGCCCAGAGCATTAGCAACTCTGCCTAGACCCCGATGCGACCTAGCTATTTGGCTACGTTCACCAATCTCGGAATTAGCCTTGAGGCTCTGCTGAATGATTTCTTGAGCCTCAACATAATGTCCTTGCTTATAAGCGAGAATACCTAACTCATTCAAAGCATAAGCCATGCCATAGTGAAAATCGATTGCTTCATGAATATCCAAGCCTTCTCGTAGCAACTGTTCAGCATGCTGATAGTCGCCTAAGGCTGTAGCGACACGACTCATGCCGTATAATGCTAAGGGCAAGCGCCAGCGATCACCTAGTTCCCGGCAAATATCAATCCCTTCTTGGAAATACTGCTGTGACTTCGCATACTGACCTTGACGGTAAGCAATCTTGCCTAATCCATCCAAAATATTTTTTTTCAACCACTGCTCGCCGAATTCATCACAAATCTCTATAGCTCTCAGAAAATATGCTTCTGACTGCTCATAATCTCCTGATACATAGCCTAGAAAGCCTAAATTAAGCAGGACAAAGGCAGATTCTCGTCTTGCTTTTATCTCATTGAGAATGGCAAGGCTCCTAATTAAAACGCCTTTACCCGTCAGATAATCAGACAACCATGAAAGAAACCAACCCTGCCCTGCGATAGCCAATGCATAAATTCGTTGGTGCTCTATTTTGTCTTGTTCATCGACAACAACCCACTTATCTAACTGAGCGATTGCCATATTGAAGACATCTAATCCATCTTGAAACTGACTACGCATATAAAAGAAAATTTGAAGATTATTCAAATAGTGTTCAATGTTCTCATAGTGTCGTGCCACAAGGGCTTGATGCCATCCTAGTCGGATATTCGCAATCTCGGTGTTGATTTGAACCAGTGCCAAGTGTTGATTTCCACCCTTTAACATTTCCGTTCTCTGCTGAGCGAAGTTCGCATAGTAGTCACTATGAAGGTCTCGAATGACTTCCTCATGTTCTAGTGCTTCGCTGAGTTTTTCAGTTGCATACTGTCTTAACAATTCATGGATTTGATAACGCCCTGTTTCATCTCTGTGTAAGAGCGACTTGTCTGACAGAGTCGATAGTGTCAAAAGAGAAGCACCCGCCACATACTCCGCAGATTCGCGTTGGAAACCACCACGAAATACAGACAATTCCCGAAAAACCCGTTGTTCGTCTGGTTCAAGTAGTCGCCATGAATGGTCAAATATAGCTCGCATAGTACGATGTCGGTCAGCCACATCACGCCGAGAACTCGCCCAAAAATCCAAACTATTGGCAATCTCAGCCTCAATTTCATCTAAAGAAAGCATTCGTACCCAAGCGGCTGCCATCTCAATGGCTAACGGCATGCCTTGAACATGCTCACAAATGCCGATGACTGTTTTAATGTTTTTGTCGTCTAACTGAAAATTGACCTCAGCACGTCGAGCATTCTGCTCAAAGAGCTTAATTGCCGCATAATCGAAGACTTCTTCATAGGTTTGTTCTCTCGGCGGATACGCAATACCACCGATGGCATAGACTGTCTCGGCAGATAGGTTGAGTCTTTCACGTGATGTAACCAGAATTTTGATTGCTGGCGCATGGGCTTGAATCTCACTGATAAGATGGACACTGTCTAGCAGATGCTCGAAGTTATCCAAGACCAACAGCATCTGTTTCTCGCGGAAATAGGCTAAGAGTTGTTGTTTTGGTTCAGTTCCTTGATAAAAATCAAATCCGATAGCATCAGCTATCTTTGAGGCAATTAAGTCTGAAGAAGTGAGCGGTGCAAGGGACACAAAAAATATACCATTGAGGAAAGAATCTAAATGTCGATGTGCAACTTCCAATGCAAGTCGAGTTTTGCCGATTCCACCGGGACCGATAATCGTGATGAGATGAATATGAGGGTCATGAAGTAAAGTCGATAATTCGCTGAGTTCTTGCTCGCGTCCGATGATGGGTAAGGGTTGAACGGACAAGTTATGTGGCGATGCTGTTGACAGTTCGGATTCTGTATCGACTAACGCGAATTCTAATGCTTTTGCAATTGCTTCGGAGCGATTCTTGACTTGGAGCTTGCCATAAATTTGTTTGATATGCCATTTAGCGGTACTGAGGGCAACAAAAAGTTGTTGAGCGATTTCCCGATTGGATAGACCATATGATACGAGTTGCAACACTTCTAACTCGCGCTCAGTGAGTGGCTCCACAAGCGATTGGTTAGCTTTGTGTTTTTTGGCATTCATAGGTGACCAAATCAATAGTGACTGTTCAGCTACATTATAGCTGACTCTGATGCACATCCTATCGTTTGGGTTTTGCACGGGGCGGGTTGGCTCATTTTGAAGTAACGAGTACAACACCACCTCCACAAATCTAAGCGAGGCTGGAAATGCTATTTTGGTAACAAAACGTGAAAATTAAGTCATGTTCACGAATAAATTTCCTTTGGGACGACATGGATTAGTCCCCCAATCATTAGGGGATTAGATGCAACCGACGCCTCAGAGGTGTAACAATCTGATATGCTGGTTGTGTAGATAGGAGAAAAACAATGGAAAATCGGGATATATTGTCAGGATGATTTTACCTATCTACTTCTATATTGCATAGAAAGCGCATCGTATAGATGAATTACCTCTGCAAATTTATGGCTTTGAAGGCAATCTCATCGTCTATACAGGTTGGCGGTTGGTTGTTGTAACTGGCGGATTTATTTTGGGAATGTTTCCCATTTTCCTGTTCGGCTTTGAGTATGTATTCCCCTTTTCTGGCGATCAGTCATTCTAATGGTAGGCGCGTGTGTCATCGCCACAATCGGACAAGTCATCGCTGACCGCCAAGAGAAACCCAAGCGCAAGATGAAATAATAGATAGCAGTCTATGAAATGTAATAAAAGGTCACAATAAGTCATGAAAAGTCATTAATGGCAAATCTACACTGGACATAACTTTTCACCCATGCTATGATGTTCATCAGGCAGAGGGGATGCCTGTACCCACAAAAGACGATGTCACCCTGAAACATACCGCTAATCACATAGCACTTTTTCATGCCTTCACGTGGGTGTCGAGGCAAACTAATTGAAGGAGTCACTATGT
>JANQRM010000014.1 GCA_028284565.1 Anaerolineae bacterium
TATTGATACTCTGGCAACCATTGGCCATGGGCTTGGATGAGATCATCAACCAGTGACCAGATGCTGTCGAGTGAAAGTTCGGCGGCGGTGTGCGGGTCCAGCATGGCGGCATGATAGATATGTTCGCGCTTACAAGTGAGTGCCGCTTCAACCGTGAGGGCTTGCACGTTAATGTTGGTCTGCATCAAAGCCGCAAGTTGCGGTGGAATTGTGCCAATGTGAGTTGGCTGGATGCCATTCTTATCCACCAAGCAAGGCACTTCCACACAGCAACCATCGGGCAGGTTGGTGATGATATTATTATTGGGGACATTACCATACACGGTACGCGGGATTCCCATTTCCATGCTGTGGATAATCAATGAACCGTATTCGACACTGCGCTTGACTTCTATGGACTTCAATTCATCTTCCAACTCGTTGCGTAAATGCTTCCATTCTTCGATTTGAGTTTGGCAACGACGGATGTATTCATCGAGGGGAATGTGAAAGTCTTCAATAAGCTCAGGTTGGTCACGCTTGATAAACCACGGCACATATTCGCTGAAATGCTCGCTCGATTCGGTCACGAAATAGCCCAGCCGTTTGAACATCTCATAACGGACTTGGTTGTCGTCGGGAACACGATTTTCGCTAATGACTTTGCGAATCTGCGGATACAAGTCTTCTCCTGTGTGTTTATTCTCAAACTTGAGGAAAAATGCCATGTGGTTAATCCCCGCCACGAGGTAGTTAATGTCTTCCACAGGGACTCTGATGTCGCGGGCAAGTTCGCTAGCCGTATGAGGAACGCTGTGGCATAAGCCGACAGTTTTAATCGACGTAGCGCGACTCAAAGCCCACTGGTTCATGCACATGGGGTTCACATAATTCAAAAACACAGCATCGGGGCAAAGGTCTTCCATATCACGTGTGATGTCGATGAGAACTGGAATGGTCCGTAGTGCGCGCATGATTCCACCAACACCGAGTGTATCGCCAATCGTCTGGCGCAAGCCATATTTTTTCGGGATTTCAAAATCAATGATGGTTCCCGGATCATAACCCGCAACTTGAATCATACAGATAACATAATCGGCATCCTTGAGAGCCTGTCGACGGTCCGTGCTGGCCGTAATTGTGGGATTGGCATTCAGAGCTTTCGCCACTTTGTGCGCCACGATCTCGGAGGTTTTCAGGCGTTCCTCGTCGATGTCCATTAATGCTAAGGTACTATCTGCCAACTCTGGAAAACTTAGAATATCGCCCATCAAGTTCTTTGCAAACACGGTACTGCCTGCCCCGATAAACGTAATCTTCGCCATGGAATATCTTTCTTGTGAAAGCTATCTGGATACAAGGTAATAGTGAACGGATTTTGCATCCGGTAATGCCAAAGTTGTCATCGTGCCATCTGTCCAGCGTACGTTAAGTGACTCGACTTGAGCCGACTCGGGAACACCGAAATGGACACGCAACGAATTTCCCGATAAGTAACCACTGATATCATAGAACACAACAGTCACATCTCTCAAGAGGAAGCTATTGCCCAAGCGTTGCTTTAATTTGCTATCACTTATCCACTTCGCCAACAATCGGCAAGTTCTTGACATGCCCTGTCCAGTCATTCTTTATCCATGCATAGCGGGGGTCATCATAAGGCGGTGTCGCTCTCGCATCATCTAAAAGATCACCGGCAAGGTAGTTCAAGAAATACAGGTTTGTGCCGGGCGATGAAGCCGTTGAGTGAAAGCCCTGTGTTACCAATACCAAGTCGGTATGTTCAACAGGAAATATCTCATCAAAATCATTATCTAACCTGTAATTTCGATGGAAAGCAAAACCATTCTCAGGGTTGGTGCGGAAGTAATACATCTCTTCTAAGTATGCCGAATCACCATACCCATCATGGCAATGCGGGGGCCAGCCAGACCACTGTCCGGGAGGCACATACACCTCAAATAGTATCAAGCGTTCTGCTGGGAGTGGATGCGACAAGATGTGATTGACTTGTCGTGTCGCAGACCCACCACCACGCACCTCACATTTAATTTCCTCCGGCAAAAACAAGCGCGTTGGATACTTGCCCTTAGCAGGCGCACACCCAATCGCAAATTCAAAATAAGTCTTTGCTTCAACATTCATTTGACGATTAGGAGGAAGATACAACACGTGTGGCAATTCACTAAAGACACCTTGTCGAGCCAAATCAAAAGTCTGCCCATCCGCTTTGATGCTCCCTCTTCCACTCAAGGGTACAAGTGCGATTTCATTGCCTTCTGTCGTATAGGAATAACGTTGTCCTTCCTTAAGATTAACCGCTTGAAAGCTCAAATATTGCCAATTCGCACTTTCCGGCGTGACATTCAAGACGACTTGTTCGTTAAAATTCGACTTCAACCAGTGTGACATCAACTACTCCCCGAATTCGCTTGTTCATATAGAAAATCTTCAACTTCGTTCAATCGTGGCATCGCTTTAGAACAACCATGCCGTGTCACCACAAGTGCGCCACAAGCGTTGGCAAACCGCGCGGTCTGAGTCCAATCCCAATCTTGTCGATACCCATAAATCAACCCGCTTGCAAACGCATCTCCTGCACCGACTGTATTAATAATTTCTACTCGAAAGCCCGCAATATCTAAAACCTCACCTTTCGGCTGAAATATTGACACCCCTCGCGCACCTCGTTTGACGACTAAGGCTTCAATTGCGAGAGATGTATTTAGCAGTCGTTGAAGCAATCGTTCGAGTTCCTGCCTTTCTGCCTCACTGATAGAATCACCTCGCATCACTTGCTGAGGATTCGGAGCAAGTGCAGAATAGAACTCTTCTTCTGTACCTATTATTACATTCAGTTTCGGAAGTACCGTTCGCAATGTCAAACCATAGGCTAACGGATGCGACCACTGATCTGAGCGTAAATCCAAATCCATAAAGCTCTTCGTCTCAGTGCGATGACTCTGCTCAATCAGATACAATGTCGCCTCCCGACAACTCCCCTGACTGAGTGCAGTCCCCGATAACAACAAGACTTTCACTTCATCCATTGGTACAGCTTGCATATCATCAATGGATAGATAAATATCTGCTGGATTGTCTCGATAGAATACCAATGGGAATTTATCCGGCGGTTCGATGCCCAACACAGCTAAGCCCGTGCGTGTGTCTGCTTTGCGTGGGATAAATCGCGTATCGACTTGTTCTTTCTCTAAGAAATGCAGAACGAAATCACCAACTTTATCGTCACCAACAGCCGTAATTGCACCGACATGCAGACCTAACCGACTGGTCCCAATCGCAATATTGGTAGGACTACCGCCAACCCCTGTATCAAAGCCTTCGATTTCAACAAAAGGTGCGCCGATATTTAACGAAAATAAATCCATCGAGACCCGACCAAAGGTCAACACATCGTAAGGCATATACGCTCACATCTCGTCTAAATATTTGCCAACCATACTGAGTTGTTTCGGATACGTCAACAAATCTGTGATTGTATATCAAGTGATAGCCATATGATTGCACAGTCCCCAACAGAACAATCTTCTCTATTTTCGGTGACACTTTGACGTAAACTAGAAACAGTCTCTCATCTTAATCAGAAGGATACCCCATGACAAAATCCTACCACATCGACACACTTGCCATTCATGCTGGAGTCAAACCTGACCCCAGTACAGGTGCAATCATGACTCCTATTTACCAAACAGCCACCTTTGTCCAACACGCACCGGGTGAACATCAAGGATATGAATATAGTCGCAGTGGCAATCCCACACGGACGGCTTTAGAAAAAAACATCGCGGGTCTTGAAAACGCAAACTACGGTTTGGCATTTGCCAGTGGACTTGCCTCAATTGACACGGTACTTCGTCTACTCCATCCGGGAGATCATGTGATTGTTGGTAATGATGTCTATGGTGGAACCTATCGCCTCTTCGAGCGTATCCTCGCCCGCTATGGTCTCGAATTTACATGGGTGGATTTAACAGAATTAGAGTCGGTTCAACAAGCCTTCAAAGACAACACTCGAATGCTCTGGTTAGAGACCCCCACCAATCCCTACCTCACCGTGGCAGATATTCCGGCATTGTCCAACTTAGCAAACGATGATGTCTTGGTTGTCATTGACAACACCTTTGCTAGCCCCGTAATCCAACAACCCCTTAATCTGGGTGCAGATATTGTGATGCACAGCACAACCAAATATCTCAATGGGCATAGTGATGCTGTAGGTGGCGTTCTTGCACTCAATGATGAAGAACGATATCAAGAGTTGAAGTTCCTCCAAAATGCAGGCGGAGCTGTGCCGGGACCCATGGATTGCTTTCTTGTGCTTCGTGGGATTAAAACTCTCGGTATTCGCATGGAACGCCATAGTCAAAATGCCTTGCAAATAGCCGAAATGCTAGAAGACCATCCTGCGATTCAGCGTGTCTACTATCCCGGCTTAGAAAGTCATCCCCAACACGAACTTGCCAAACGGCAGATGCGTCACTTCGGTGGGATGATGAGCATTATTTTGAAAAATGAAGCCACCGCCCGCAATTTTGTCACCAAAACCAAGCTATTTGCACTAGCAGAGAGCTTAGGTGGGGTCGAAAGTCTAATCGAACATCCCTATAGCATGACCCATGCCAGCACCGCTGATAGTGAAATCGCCGTGGATTCCGCCCTTGTCCGCCTCAGCGTCGGCATTGAGCATGTCGATGATCTATTAGATGACTTACAAACTGCACTTAGTTATCTAAGTTAGACTTCTCTATAAAAAGTGTGGTGGAAGGTATGTTATTTCATGAGAAGACTTCAACAAAATGGAATTAACTTCCGATACTTTTACTAGTTCTCGCAATTTGGGAACTGGGTATTTTGCGTGTGAGGAAAAGTGGGATCTAAAGTGCCATGAAATTGCGTACTTTTCATTTTGCGAGTGGTGACGAACTTGAAACCAAATAAAGATTGCGTTGCAATTTCGGTTGTCATTCAGCTTTTTCTTAGCAATATGATCAATTCGAGAGATGTTCTCTACTATATTTGCCCATTCAAACGGAACTAATAAGAAAACGATACCCGGTCCTGTTTGTGGCAGTTGCTGACAAGCAGAATTTAGGGGGAAGTTAACTGCGCGATTATTAAATGAGGTTGTTTCCAACTTTGCCTTAATTTCCAAAGGTAGAAGTTGTGAGCGAAAATTCACTAATACATCTGGTCGTTTTTCTGTTCGGCTTTCACCAATAAAACATTCAATATTGTTGCCATCAGTTCGGATGATATACGGAGCAATTAATTCAAACCATAAAGACTCTAATCCTTCACCATGACTATAGTTTGATTTCATATCCTCCAGTTTATGAGTAAAACCGGGGACATCATGAAGTGTATACAGTGCCTCCGCTAATTGAACCAACAGAATTGTAGAGGTAGCACGATCATCATAACTTTCTAAGTTTCTGCTTAAGAAATTGTCGGGAGCGCTAGGGGCAATAACCTTGTCACAAAAATCAGTTCCAAATGCTTTCTCTAAGATTAGGTATGCTCCTTGCAATTTTGCGCCTTCTTTTTGACCTTCTAAATTATCGGGAAACATTCGTTTAGTAACTTCAAGAATATTTTCTAGCTCTGATATATCTAATTTCAATTTAGGTATTTCTAAGATAGGAGATTTCTCAGGAAGCCAATTACTAAAATCTACTTCGATATCTTTCCAGTCGAATAGCCATTTAACATAGGCGTAAGTATCAATAGCAAATAACAAAGCTATATAACAAGTTATCTTTCCATCCTTACCTTGTACTGTCTTTAAATGTGATTCGATATATCCAACACGTTCATTCCGGCTAATTGAAAAAGAAATATTTCCTTGATTTGGTTCTAAATTGATTCTTTCGTCAAAGAAAAACTTGGCTTGCAAATTGCTGTTAATTTTCAGATTGCATCCAAATCGTTTTACAAAATCTGTCAACACCTGCTTTGCGTCATTGGAATACACTTCTGAGCGTAGACGGAATCCGGAGCTTATTTCCCAAATATTGTTCGTTTGTCTAGCCAAAATAAGGAGGAAGTAATCATTTTTTACCTCCCGCTTCAAGAAAATACCCAATGTCATATCATCGAATTGCTTAAGAAATTGCTCATCAGGATTTCTGACAGCATTTTTAACTAGCGGAGGTCTCAAATTAAAAGTGTGTAAGCAATTATCTTGAAACTGTTGAGTAAATGTAATTTGTACCGACATACGAACTCCAAATTAGTATGATGAATAAATCGTAAGAATCACTCATCATCTGTAAGCATGTTTATTATTGAACCGTCGTCTAAATTGAATTTGTTCAGCGTCGATTCGACAAGAAATCCAACAGGTCGATTTTGGTGATAATGCCAAGTACACGCTTGTCACCATTATCGCCCATGTTTTCTGTGACCAAGGCAATCGACTGTGTACTGAATACACTCATCACCGATTCGATTGGTGTACTGGTTGTTAATGTGGGGACATTGGAGTCTATGATATTCGCCGCTTCAACAGGTGTTTGGGATGCTTCCACACTGGGGTTACGAAGCAGATAATCCAGCAATTTCACTTCAGTGACCAAGCCCAAAAGTTCTTCACGCTCACCCAGCACGGGTAATTGGGAGACATCATTGGCTTTCATCTTCGTAATCACGGCTTCGATGGGTTCATTTGCCTTTGCAACCACTAATCCATGCCGTGTCTTGCGTTCCAGAACTGTGTTGACCGTCGTTTCGACCCATTCATGTTCGAGAAATTGATTCTCGCGCATCCAGTTGTCATCGAATACCTTGCTCAAATAGCGCGAGCCATTATCGGGCAAGAGGACAACGACTAACTTATCAGGTCCTAAATCGCGTTCCGAGGCATAACGCACCGCCCCCGCTACTGCCGCCCCACTCGACCCACCGGCAAAGATGCCCTCTTCACGCACCAGCCGACGGGTCATCAACATGGTTTCTTTGTCACTCACGCGCACCATATCATCAATTACAGAGAAGTCATAATTCGATGGGATGAAATCCTCGCCAATCCCCTCCGTCTTATATGCTTCTGCTTCCGTCATTTCGCCTGAATAAAAGTAGTCATAGAGAATAGAGCCAATCGGATCAACACCGACAATTTGAATTTTGGGATTCACAGATTTGAGATAACGTCCAACACCAGTTATTGTACCACCTGTCCCCATACCCGTGACAAAAACATCAATCTGATGTGCCGTTTGTTCCCATAATTCAGGACCAGTGGAGTCAACATGCGTTTGTGGATTCACCGGATTATGATACTGATTTGCAAGGATGCTATTGGGGGTCTCATCTACCAAACGCTCTGCAACTTTGTAATAACTACGGGGATCATCGGGTTCAACATTCGTGGGTGTCACTACCACCCGCGTGCCATAGGCTCGCAAGACACGAATCTTCTCATCGGACATCTTGTCAGGCATGACAAAAATCGTTTTATACCCCTTTAACGTTGCCGCTATCGCCAAGCCCACGCCTGTATTGCCGGATGTCGCTTCGACAACCGTTCCGCCCGGCTTGAGCAAACCCTTGCGCTCAGCATCTTCTATAATTGTAATGCCGATTCGATCTTTGACACTCCCGCCCGGATTAAAATATTCGACCTTCGCCACCAACTGACAGCGCAAACCACGTGCCACACGATTAAGGCGAACAAGCGGTGTATTGCCCATTGTGCCAAGAATATCATCATAGATTTGCATATCACTCAAGTCAGTCAGGGCTTTATCAGGGGAGAGAGTCATTCGATGCTCATTTCACTTTTATCTTAGTAATCAGTCAATTCATTATAATGCCGAGTTGAAAGAATAAGGCTTAATTTCGTCAACAATCACAATTACTCAAGCAGAGTATTCATTCAGATAGTAGGAAAACGGTTAGAAAATGCATAGCCAAATGCATAGCCATTTGCATCACGATTTTGCCTTGTTTTGTGATACGATAATAATGGGTAGTGAAACTGATCGCACCTTATCCTGTCAGAAACCCAACCTCTCCATGACTGAGAGCTAATAAATTTGATGCCCAAAGCCCATCGTCTGAAATTGAATACATACACAAGTCCAACTTTTGTGGCAACAAATGGCAATAAAATGGCAAAAGAGCAGGCGGTTGTTGCCGAAAAAGAATATTGCATTGCCGGCAATAAAACAGCTGATACAAACAATTCGAATACCAAAACTAAACCAGAGAATGAGTAATTAATGTCTCAAGTAACAATTATTGCCTTCTATAAATTTGTAGATTTGGACAATCTCGAATCCTTACAAACATTCCTCATAGAAACCTGCCAATCACTTGGACTCAAGGGGTCAATTTTACTCGCGCATGAAGGTATCAATGGAATGTTGGCAGGGTCGCGGGGCGCGATTGATAATTTCCTCGTTCAATTGAAACAGGAGAGTCGTTTCAGTGATATCGAACATAAAGAGTCATTTCATGATGCCCAACCTTTCAATAAACTCAAAGTGCGCTTAAAACCTGAAATCGTCAATCTAGGAGATATATCAGCAAATCCAAATATTGCAGTTGG
Source organism: Anaerolineae bacterium (assembly GCA_028284565.1). The sequence continues at coordinate 8,549 of JANQRM010000014.1, forward strand.
CAAGTATGTCGAGCCAGCAAATTGGAATGACCTGATTAATAATCCCCATGTGCTGTTGATTGACACGCGCAATGATTATGAGGTGGAGTTAGGTACGTTTAAGAATGCGATGAATCCGAACACAGCCTCGTTTACTGAATTCCCCGATTACGTTCAATCGCAATTAGCTGACGCAAAATACAAAAAGATTGCCATGTTCTGCACGGGTGGGATACGTTGTGAGAAAGCAACATCATATCTTCTCCAGCAAGGCTATGAGGAAGTCTATCACCTCAAAGGCGGCATCCTAAAATACCTTGAGGAAGTACCTCAATCCGAGTCCTTATGGCAAGGAGAATGTTTCGTCTTTGATGACCGCATCTCAGTTGACCATGATTTACAACCAACCAACAAAGCCTTCTGCCCGACTTGTAATCGCGTGATTGAAATGGATGGCACCTGCCCCGCATGTGAAGCTAGCGCATAAAGTCTAGGACTTGTCGATTGAATGCTGTCGGTTGTTCAAGGTGAACGGTATGCCCAGCGGATGGCACAATCACCAATTCGGAGTTTGGAAGGAGTTCGTGTATCTCGCGGGCAATTCGCACATATTTGGTGTCCAACTCCCCTGCCATTAGCAAGGTCGGTGTCTCGAAAGTCGTGAGTTCGTCCCAAAGCGAGGGTTGCATTCCGGTTCCCATCCCACGAAGGCTGTTCGCTAGACCAATAGGATCATTTTGCAGACGTTGATTGCGGAGGGCTTGTCGTTTTTCTGATGAGATGGAATGTTGTGATTGGAAGAGTGAGATATTCTCCCAATATTCGACAAAGGTTTCCATACCTTCACGCTCGATAAAGTCAGCCAGTTGGTTATCTTGCTTGATACGCGCATCACGCTCTGCTTGGGTTTTTAAGCCAGGGGATGCACTTTCTAAGATGAGTCGATTCACCAGTTCCGGAAAATTCATAGCAAGGTAGAGTGCTAACCGTCCGCCCATTGAGTAGCCAAGTAGTGTCACTGGAGAAGCCACTATCGCTTGCAAAACGGAGACTATATCACAAGCCACCAATTCTATCCGATACCGTCGCCAATCCATTGGAATCGACGTTTGTCCGTGTCCTAGAATATCCAGTCGAATTACTGTGTGGTATTGCGATAGTTCAGTGATATGCGGTTCCCAGTTTTGTATCGACCCTGTAAAGCCATGTAGCAAGACAAGCGGCGTTCCTGAACCCGATATCTCAACATTGTAGTTCACGTCATTCATGGTCAGCTTCGTCATTGAATATCATCACCACCTTTCTTCGTTGGACTTTGCCTGAAGCAGTTTGCGGTAATGTCTCCCGAAATATCACCCGACGGGGAATTTTATAGCTTGCCAGATGTTGCCGACTGAATTGCTGTATCTCCTCTGTTGTGAGTGACTGGTCTCCTTTAATCACAATCGCCGCGCCAACAACTTGCCCCCACTCTTCATCATCCACGCCAACAACAGCAACAGCTTTAATCGATGGATGTTGCCTCAATACCGATTCGACTTCTGATGGATATACATTCTCACCACCCGATAGTATGAGGTCACTGCGCCGTTGGATAATCCATAAATCGCCATCCTCATCCAACTTGCCGATGTCACCTGTATGAAGCCAACCATCGTTTAATGTTCTCTCTGTTGCTTGTCCTTGATTAAAATAGCCTGTCATCACAGTCGGGCTTTTGACCAACACTTCGCCGTATTCATCGCCTACGACATCTTCTCCAGCCCCATTGACTATACGAATTTCCGTAAACAATAAAGGCTTTCCTACTGTGCCAACTTTTCGTCTTACTAAATCAGGCATCGCCGTCGCCACCTGCGAACTAGCTTCCGTCAGCCCATAAGTCGTTGCGACAGGAATATCCGCTTCTTCACATCGTTGAATCAGTTCAGATATCGCCGCCGCCCCACCCAGCAATGCTAAGCGAAACTTGGGATTCCACGCTTCCGACTTCACATCCAACAGTCGATGGAGCATGGTTGGAACAAGCGAAATCAGTGTAATGGGTTCATGAGTCAATTTGTGGTTAATCAGCTCGACATCGAATTTATCAACTAGATTAACAGCTGTGCCATACAACACCGAGCGAAAAAGAACACTTAATCCGCCGACATGATATAGGGGAATCACACAGAGCCAGCGATCATCCGGCAATACACCCAACCGAAACGCCGACAACATTGCACTGTGATAAAAATTGCCATTCGTCAGCATCGCACCTTTTGGTGTGCCACTGGTGCCAGAGGTATGGATGATAGTCACTATGCCATCAAGAGACAACTGATTAGTTTGCTTAAACTCAGCATTTTGAAGAATTAACCTATCAACTTGATAGCAATCATAAGCATCACTATCAATTACAGCTTGTGGTGGCTTCAACTCAGATGAATAGAGCAATACTTTACAACCAATGTTCTTGACTTGCTGGTCAATTTCAGAGGCAGAAAGACGTGTATTGATGGGAACACTAATGACTCCCAATCGTTTTAAAGCGAATAGTACAAACACCAGGTCTGGGCAATTCGGCATATAGAGTGCAATCGGTTGATTACCAAGATGACTTAACTTCTGCTCCATCTCATCCACACAAACTTGCATTTCAGCAAATGTCCATTGACGCTTGCCCGCGATGAGTGCGACTTTATTGGGTGTCGCTTTGGTACGTGCAGTCAGCCAATCTTGCATGACTCTTGCCCCATTCGCTCCTATTTCACCTAATTAAGGACGACGCGGGAACTTCTTGAAGTCGGGTTTCCGTTTTTCGAGGAAGGCATTCTTCCCTTCCGAGCCTTCTTCCGTCATATAGAAGAGCATGGTTGCATCCCCAGCGAGGACTTGTACGCCTGTTTGTCCATCCAGTTCAGCATTCAATCCCGCTTTGATGAAGCGCAAGGCTAGCGGACTCTTGCTTAGGATTTCGCGTGACCATTGCAGAGCTTCTTTTTCAAGGTCTTTGAGTGGCACGACGGTATTCACCATCCCCATCTCTTCGGCTTCATGGGCAGAATATTGACGGCAGAGGAACCAGATTTCACGTGCTTTCTTCTGACCAATATGTGAAGCGAGATAGGCTGAACCGTACCCGGCATCAAAGCTACCCACGATGGGACCTGTTTGACCGTAAATCGCATTATCACTGGAGATGGTCAAGTCACAAACCACGTGCAAAACGTGACCGCCACCAATCGCATAACCCGGCACAACAGCAATCACTGGCTTCGGCATATTACGGATGTAGCGTTGCAACTGAAGCACATTCAAGCGCGCCCGTCCATCACCACCAACATAGCCCGCATGACCCCGCACGGATTGGTCGCCACCCGCACAGAATGACCAGATGCCATCTTTAGAACTCGGACCATTCGCGGTAATCCAGACCACGCCGATGGTTTCGTCATACCACGCATCAAGCACTGTTTCGGTCATCTCATCAATCGTCAGTGGACGAAACGCATTGCGAATATCAGGACGGTTAAAAGCAATACGAGCGATTCCTTCTGCCTTGTGATAGGTCACATCTTCATAGGCTGTAACCTCTTGCCAGTCTGCTAATTGCATCAAATCAGCCGTCTTGATTTGGGCTTGTTCTTCTTTAGATGTCACGATGTTGTGTCCTTTCTTATAATTAAATTGTTTCGTCAATTTTGTCGTGAATCTTCTTCACAATTTCATCTCGGCGTTGTAAATCATGCTGTGCATCGGTACGAACTTCGATAATCGTCGCTGTGCGATTGTTGATACTGTGTTCAAAGGCTAGTCGGAAGGTTGCACGGTCATCAGCACGGATGTAATCCAAGCCATAGAGCTGTGCCGTATGCGAATAATCTAAGCCGTGCGACATGATGAAATATTCCGTGAATTGTGGCTCGAAGTTCTTAATCGACAAACGATGAAAAATCCCCCCTCCATCGTTATTTAACAAGATAATCGTAATCGGAATACCCAGCCGTTGCACTGCCAAGAGACCATTCATATCATGATAGAAGGTCGTATCACCGACGATGGCAACTAGCGGTCTATCAGGGAAGGCTTTCCCTGCGCCTAACGCAGTAGAGATATTGCCATCAATGCCGGATGCCCCCCGATTTGCCATCGTGTAGATATTTTTTAATTGGGGTTTACCGAATTGATCCAACAAGCGGACAGGTAAGCTATTCCCGACAAACAGTGTGCTATCGGGCGGGAATAAATCGACCACATCATAAACCACCCCGCCATCAAAATAGTCACCTGTTTGGATTTCTTCGTCTATAACTTGCCATGTGATCTCTTCTGCCTTATGTATCTTTGGTAACCAAGTCGTTAGAAAACTTGGATAATGCTCAAAATCAGAGAAAAATTGCTTGGAATTTGAAGGAACAAAACTTGTAACTAAATGACTATCATCGTTCCACACATTATCCGGAGAGACGTGCCAATAATATTTGAATTTCCTATGTTGAATAGCATTATTTAGTTGTTTAGACAGAGGTAACCTTCCAAAACGAACAATAATATCAACAGACAAATCCAGTGCCTCATGACCCAAATAATTTTCATAGCCACCTAATACATCTAGTGAATCGTTAAACCTTAATCCGCCAATGGCATCTGAGAAAATCGGAAAATGGCGACTCAATGAAAAGGATTTAATTGAGGAAATATTGTTATAAGAATCTAATAAAGATGGTGCGGTATCTGTTCCACAAATAATGAAACCTATGGAATGTTCCATTAAGACAGTTCCCATTGCATCGAGAACATCATAATCCAATTCGAGTACAGCCGGCATCATGTATGTTACTGTTTTTCTATCAAATGTCGGCTGACTATCACTAACAACAGGTGTGGGTTCTAGGGGCTTGCGGAATGGAAAATTGAGATGCACCACCCCTTTACGAATGCCATTTGCGGTTGCTAAGGCACGAGATGCGGTTGTTTGCAGATTTCGAATCGCGATGTCTGGCGGGTTGGCTTCTGGCAATGCCATATCCACAAACCAGAGGGCGTAATCACCAAATAGATTGAGTTGATTGATTGTTTGGTTCGCGCCACTATGACGCAATTCAGGGGGTCTATCCGCGGTCAGAACCAACAATGGCACTTGTGACTGATGAGCTTCGATAATCGCCGGGTAAAAATTCGCGCCTGCTGTTCCTGATGTGCAAACCAGTGCAACTGCTTTACCACTCGCTTTGGCGAGTCCCAAGGCAAAAAATGCCATGCTTCGTTCATCAAGGTGGGTATGCTTTTGGATTTTCACGTTTTTGGCAAAAGCTAACACTAAGGGGGTATGACGCGAACCCGGCGCGATACACACATGCTTTAAGCCAGCCTGTGCCAATGCATTAACAAAAATCTCTGCCCAATAGATATTACGATTCGACATCGACTGCATCCTCAATGCCCAGTGCATTCAACATCGGGCGGAACTTGAGCGCAGTTTCTGCCCACTCTCTTTGTGGGATACTATCGGCGACGATACCCCCGCCAGCATACATCCAGACGCGCTTTTCTTGTGCCACAGCCGAGCGAATCGCCACTGCAAATTGCCCATCGAGATTGCCATCTATCCAACCAATGGAAGAGGGATACCATCCA
>JANQRM010000044.1 GCA_028284565.1 Anaerolineae bacterium
TTATTGTGGTTTCGTTACCACCAACTGACTTACCGCCTCCGACGTTTACGCCAACCCGTACACCGACTCCCTTCCCCAGTGAGACTCCGACGAACACACCCTTCCCCTTGAATCAATTTGAAGCCTTGTATCTGGCGCGGAATCCGATTGATACGGCTTCGACGTTGTATCGTATGACGGGAGATGGCAGTGGGGAGCAAGTTCTCGCTGATAATATTCTTGATTTTGCTTATTCTCCCGATGGACGACAAATCGCCTTTTCGCGGATGGTTGAATATCTACCGGATGAGGAGAACCCGGATGCTACGGAGGTATCGGAAATTTTCCTCGCTTCTTTGGATAACCTCGACTCGGCACAGCAATTGACGACGGTTCGGGTGGCGAATGCCCATAGCCCTGCCTTTTCGCCCGATGGATTGCAATTGGTTTTTGTGTCGGATTTGGGTGGGGATGATAATCTGTGGCTACATGATATTAATACGGGGTTATCCACACAATTGACCTTTTACGAGGGGATTGACCGTGACCCGCATTGGTCGCCCGATGGCACGCAATTGGTCTTCACGTCTGACCGTGGGTCGGCAGGTTTGACGGAAATCTTCCGCTTGACCTTTGTGATTCGGCTGGAAGGTGCGCCAGAAGGTGAAGAAGCGCATGACATTGAGCGTATCACAGATGACCGTGGCAGTAGCTTCTCTCCTAAATGGTCGAATGATATGTCGCAAATTGTGTATTTGAATGACCGAGAAGGCGATTCGGATATTTTTGTGGTTGATGCCAATGGGGTGAATCGTCGCTTTGTGACGGTGGATGATGACGGCGCAGAAGACCGTCAGGCGAACTTCACGCCCGATGGTCGCTTGGTGGTGTTCGTTTCTAACCGTGAGAATGACCGCTTCCAAGCCTATTTGGTTGATACACAAGGACGAAACTTGACTCCCTTAATTACAACCGAGCAAGAGGTTCAGTCGGTTGCGTATCGACCTGAATTGATTTTCCGCTTTGTGCCGGAGCCATAACGACCCACTTAAAGGACAAATGCTATGACCTTGCATGATGATGCCCAAGACCTGATGATTCAGGCACAAGAAGCTCTGGATGAGGGCGATTCGAATCAAGCGCGCGAATTGTATCAGCGTGTGGTTGAGGTTGATGAAACGAATGTTGAGGCATGGATTGCCCTGACGAAGCTGGTTGATGACCCCAATGAGAAGCGCATTTGTGCGATGACGGTGCTCCAGTTGGATGATAATAATATGTTTGCCCGTCAGGTGTTGGCGGACCTCGATGCGAAGGCGAAGAAAGAAGAGCGGGATGAATTTGCACCGGGCATTAGTCGGAGCTTGGTGCGTCGGACGATTCTGTTGGGGACCTTGTTTGTTTTGGGTGTGTGTGCTTTGACCTTCCTGCTTCGGGGTGCGATTTTGGCTCCGAAAGAAGCGGAACGGGCAAATCTGACGCAGGTGGCTGTTGCTTCGACTCGAACAAAAGAAGCCCTAGACTTAAGCGTGACCGAAGCGATCGTGACGCAAACGGCGCAGGTCATTAATGCAACCGAGACCGCGGTTGCATCGATTACCCCTACACTGACTCCGACGGAGACTCTGATTCCATCATTTACGCCACCGCCGACGGAGACACAAGTTAGCTTCCGTGTGCTGGACGCGCCACCGGAGACGATTGTGGGCAGTGTTGTGGCATGGGGAGACCGTGACCCAAACAGTGATGGTTTCGTGGATATGCAACGAATCCCAGTGGGGACGGGCGTGGTGACTAAACTGGGAAATTTGGTGGTACGGAATCCATCGGTTGATTCGAATTTCACCCGTATTGTTTATCAAACCTTTGGAAGTTTAGGCGCGAGAAGTTTGGAAGTTGCGAATGCCAATGATCCGACTCTGGGTGAATCGCTGGATGCCCGTTGGATCGGGGAATTTGAATTAACAGACCCCAACTTCCCGACGTTGAATGCCGATGGAACGGTCTTGGTGTTTGTCGGCACGTCGATTGATAACAATATGACGGACTTGTATTTGATTAACTTCTTGACGAATGAATTGCGACGCATGACAAATGGGGTGGGTACATTTGGCGCACCCGCACTCTCACCCGATGGGACTCGTCTGGTTGTGCCGTTGACGGACACGGGGGGAACCGATCTCGTTCTGATAACAGTCGCGGATGGGACGATGGTGAAATTAACGGAGGATGGGAGTACGACTGTAGAATCCTCCCCCTCATGGTCGCCAGTGGATAATTTAGTTGTGTATAGCGCATATACCACGAATCCGAGTGATAATGACATCTTTGTGATGCGGATTTTGGATGCAAGCGTCACGATTGAACCGCTGATTGTGTCGACGGATGATGAACTGTATCCGGTGTATAGTCCGAGTGGACGTTATGTGGCGTATGCAAGTAACCCGACTGGCAACTATAATATCTTCATCTCTGAGCCAACTGTTCTGACGGTGTGGCAATTGACGACGAGCGAATTTGACTTTTTCCCGACGACGTGGTTGCCGTAGCTGGAGTAATTAGTGTTTAGTTTTTAGTTGTTAGACAAGCAGGTTGTAGCTCCTTATTCAAACCTGAACAAGGAGCTTATTTATTCATCCTCAGCTTCAAGGTTGGCTTCGAGTTCGGCGATAAGGGTTAGTACTGTCGGGTCAACGTTATCTTCTCCCGCGTCGGCGACATAGGCTTTCAAATCTGCTAGTCCCAATTCAAACTCTTGAAGACGCAAGTAGGCATCGGCACGACTGGCGTGGGCGCGCTGGTCATTGGGAACGAGTTCGAGGACGCGTGTGTAATCTTCAATGGCACGTTCAAATTGGTTGGTAAAACGATAAGCATCCCCACGTGTGATGAGTATTCCATCATTATAGGGATTGAGTTCGGCGGCGATGGAGAGGTCAGCTAATGCCGCATCATAATCTCCAATCACGCCTGCAAAGTTCCCACGGAAGAAGTAGCCTTCTGGACTATAGGGAGCAAGGATAATCGCTTGCGTGTAATCGTCAAAGCCTTGTGCGAATTGTTCTAGTGCTATGTAGGCATTGCCCCGATTGCCATAGGCTGTTGAGAGTAAACCGTCGAGTTCGATGGCACGGTCAAATTCAGAGATGGCAGTTTGGATTTCGTCAATCCGCATGAAAGCAATCCCACGTACAACATAGATGTTGGCATCATTCGGTGCGAGTTCGATGGCTTTGTCCAATTCGGCAAATCCGCCCCGCATGTTGCCCACGCTAAAGCGCAGTTCAGCGAGTCCAGTATAGATGGCGGGGTTATTGGGGTTCAGTTCAATAGCAGAGTCGAAATCGGCGAGGGCTTCATCAATAAAGCCAAATTGACGATAGAAATCGGCACGGCTGAGATACGCAAGTTGGTTCTCTGGATCGAGGTTGATGGCGGTGCTATAATCGTCGAATGCCTCTTGGAAGCGCACCATTTGCAGGTACGTATCGCCACGCCAACGATAGGATTCGCTGAAAGAGGAGTTATTTTCAATGGCTTGGGTGAAATCGGCAAGGGATTCGTCAAAGTTGAAGAGTTGGAAGTGGGTGCGTCCACGATGGAAATAGGCAAGTGGATTCGTGCCGTCCTCTGTTATGAATTCATCAAAGAATGCTAAGGCAATGTCATAGTCGCGTGCGTCGTAGGCTTCGAGTCCAGCCGCTAACTCATCTTGGGCGAAAGTGGGGATGCTGAGTAAACAGAATAGAGTAATGAGAATGACGACTTGTTTTCGCATGAATGTTACTCCTCATGTGTGAAAACATGATTATTTCAATTTGTTCTATTTTAGCAGAGCTTATTATATGGGCGTACAGTTGTACTCCCCTAAGATCAATTGGTATTTCTTAGATTGTTGATATATATCTTGCTCTGAAAGAAGCGATCTACAAATCCAACCATAACTTCAAATAATGAACGGGTTCTTTACCCTGTCCGACATCGACCATCACTTGATAATCAAAAGCGAATCCGAGACGTTCATAGAGGACGCGGGCGCGCGGGTTGCTGAGTGCCACGCCGATTTCGACACAATTCACCCGCATGGCATGAGCTTGATGGACGAGATATTGGATGAGTGCTGTGCCTAAGCCTCGGCTTCGATAGCCGTTGGGGACAACTAAATCGCTGATTTCAGCACAACCAGACCAAACCGTGAGTTGTCCGTATCCCCAAATGGGCATGGTAGCTGTGCCTTCGATGACAATCCCCATTCCACGACCTTGTTCTGCCCATTGGAGGGCGCGATTGACTCGATGTTGGGCGCGTGACAAGGGTTGGTGTTGCCAACAGGTATGATAGAGCAGAAAGCTATCTACCGTTTCCACTGGGCGGAAGCGAATATGCGAAGGGGGCGGATGACAAGCGACTGGGCGTGATGATTGAGTAACCATGCTTGTATTATAGTCGATAGGGGTGAGTTCGGTTAGCGATGACTGTGTGAATAGCGGACAAGCGCATTTCGGGTACAATGCCAGTATATCCAAACGCTATTGGTTGATAGGTTGATTTATGTCCCGACGTGGTTGGTTATTCCTCTGCATTTTCAGCTTGTGTATTTCCCTGCAGGCGCAAAGTGAAACATGGTTGGCGTGGCTCTACAATGCAGAGTCTGGTGAGATGTTTCAGGTGGATGGGGAGGGATTTATCACGCGACAAATCGAACTCCCACTCGCGCGGGATTATGAGGGCTATCCTGCTCAAGTGGGAGTGTCTACGCTTGGAAATCGGGTCGCCTATGTGGTACAAGATGTCGTCGATGCCTTTGATCGCTTGCTGGTCTATGACACGGCACAAGAACAACTCAATCTCGACTTTCCCTTTGAAAACGTATTGTTTGATTCACTGGATTTCGGACGCGACCACAGCTATTTATTTAATGAACACGAGTCGGCTCTCGCGTTTGGGTTCAGCTTGGAAAGTGGCGGTTGGCAGATTCATATCCTCGATTTGCGGAGTGGCTTCTCGGCATTGATATTGCGGAGTGACGCGCCGAATCTGGACTTGCCGATTGACATGGGAATCACGCCGATTGTTCGCCTGTATGATGGCAGTCAGGTGATTTTCACCCTAGTTGAACCAACTGAAGACGCACTCGTGACACACGGCAGTTATCGTTGGGATACAAGCAACAATCAGGTGATAGAGACTCCCTCGCGCCCTGCATTAAATGACGACTTTTTCCCACCGTCGGGCGATGTGGCGATGGTGCTAGACGATGACTTTGACTTGTTTGCCTATGCACCAGAAGATGATGAACCCTTCCTGTTGACCTCTGCGGATAACCCGATTATCGAAACACGCTTTATCCAGAATGGCGAATTAGTCTTGCTGAACACGCTCCAAAATGGTGAGCCGATTTATGGGGTTGTGGGGCGGGATGGCGAGGTGCGTGCGACATGGACTCCGCCCGGCTTTGTGGGGAGTTTGTATGGGACGGCTGATGGCTTTGCTTACACCGTCGAAGGCTTCAGTGGGCAAAGTGACAGCACGACGATTTTGTATCATGTGCAGACCTTTGATGGCGTGGATGGTGGGCAACCGATATTTATCACGGAATCACCCTTTCCACCGCGTTTGGTCTGGCTGAAGGATACACGACTGAGTGATTCGCCTTTCCTCACATGGGCAAGACCGGAAGACGCACTGACAGAACCAATTGAGGTGTCGATTCCCGAATGGCAAGCGTGGCTCTATGAGACCAGTGGGCGCGCGGTTCTGCTCGATCAAGATGGACGCTTGCGGGATACGGTCGAACTTGTCCCGCCGGATGATTTTGGAGATGACTCACCACAAGCCTTGCCTGCTCATCTCAGTAGTTCATATGATGGCGTTTATCTCGTGTATGTCTATTCGCAATTGGGTATCCCGACTCTGCTCGAAGTGTATGATACTAGCCGTGACCGCGTGGTGATGGATTATCGCTTGCCCCGTGATAACACACCCTCTGTGCCGAACCATACGATTGACCGCGCGCCGAATAACAATTTGTTTAATGAGACACAAACGGCTCTCGCGTTCGGGCATAGCTTTGGGGAAGCGGGCTGGCAGATTGCTGTGTTGGAATTAAGGACAGGCGACCTCATTACCCGCTTGGCACATGACAATCCCTCTATGCAAGCCTTGAGTGCGGAGATTGGATTTGGGGTGGTTCCCGTGATTCAACGTTTCGAGGGCAATCTGGTCTATTTCACGCTCTATACATCGGGTGCGCTGGCTCCACCTTATCCGAGTTATATCTGGAACACGACGACGGACACTATCATGCCAACGACAATTTATGCCAATCCAGAAGTCGATAATTTTGCGCCGACGAATGAAATTATCATGGCGATGACGGATGCGCGCCTTGATAACACAGCCGCGAATTTTCAATATGGGCAAATCAATGCCCTACATATTTATGACCCCATCCGAGATGGACGTTATCCCTTCTACAATGCGCCGGAGTTGTGGTTGTTCCAGCCGAAGTTCATCCAAAATGGCGAGCGTATCCTCGTTGGTGGGAGTGATCCATCGGGATCATTCACAGGCTGGGTGGTGATTGAACGCGATGGCACACAGGTCGGCGTGGTTCCCTTTGACCGTTCCGTGGTTGATGTGGCGGGGGTGGGCGATGGCTTTCTCTATATCCCACGTGAGACGGATGAGGAATTTCCGGCGGTGGAAGTCTGGTATGTGAATACACGCGAGGGGTTGGGACAAGGGGAACTTATCTGGCAGTCGATACGTATGGGTCGGGCGCAATTGGTGTGGGCAGGCTATGATGCGGAGGACACTTCCTATACCGAATGGGCGCGGTTGGCTCTGCCGATTGAGTCGGGCGACACGGTGGTATCAGGCACACTGCCTCAATTAGCGGTTGGTGGGACAGGCGTAATTCGGACGCTGAACAATGATTTACTTGATGTACGAGCCGGGGTCGGGCGTGGGAATGCTGTGATTTATCGCCTGCGAATTGGGACGATTGTACGGATTTTGGAGGGTCCTCAAATACAGAATGGCATCTCATGGTGGCGTGTGCAGACGGAGCAGGACATCGAAGGCTGGATACCCGAAAGCGTGAGTGGGATTAAGGTGTTGTTGCCGAGGAGGTGAGATGAATCGTCATACTGCTAAACGGCTGATTCGCTATCGAAAATTGTTCTTGCGTCATCAGACAATTTTCAGATATTTTACCTTCTTTCTGTTCATCGTTAGTATCCTTCTTCTTATCCTTATCACGATTGATGCACTTGCAGATTTGGCTTGGGAAAACTATCAGTTTTTCCGCTTTTCAAGATTTTTGAGCTACATGAGCTTGGCGTTTTTTATTCTAATTGGCGGGTCTTTTATTGCCAGTTCATTAGGTAAAGTTCCTGTTGTTCATCTGCTAGCTGTCATTATCAATGGCTTTGTCTACTTCTTGAGCTTTTGGCTCTTTTTGGGCATATGGGCATGGAATCAATACCCAGAGAGTAGTGTCCATGAACCGCGGATTGTGAGTTATACTTTTTTTGTCAGCTTATTGATATTTATGCGTCGGCAGATGTCTTTGCCAGAAATGACATTGAGCATCTTCCGCATCTTCTCTCAGCAGGCAAGCATACATAAAGACGATTTAGAAAAAAACGTAGAACTGGTATAGCAATAAACTTGTCCAAAAGGACAGGATGAATCCCTGCCTGATGCCCGATGAGGGGACAAAGCGTTTGTGTAGACTATAATTATTGAAAGAGTATTTTTTGGAGACGGATGATGGTTTTACAACGCGAAGGTTTAATCAACGTTGGGTCGATGAGCAATTTGCGAGGCAAGGGCAGTATCACGGTGCAGGCAGAGGGCAAGCCGGTGGTGCTGTTTCTCTACGGTGATACCGTCTATGCCATTGACAATCGCTGTCCGCATATGGGCTTTCCACTTGACCAAGGCACAGTGCATGACCACATTTTGACCTGTCACTGGCATCATGCGCGCTTCGATTTGGCGAGTGGGGGTGCGTTTGATTTATGGGCAGATGATGTCGATTCCTTTCCCGTAGAGGTGCGGGACGATGAGATTTGGGTGGATATGACTCCGCAACGCGACATCGTGGAACATCAGCAGAATCGGCTACAGGTGGGGCTAGAGCGCAATTTGTCTTTGGTCATCGCCAAGAGTGTGATTCAATTGTTGAATAACGGGGTGAATCCAGTCGAGCCGTTTAGTGTGGGATTGGACTTTGGGACGCGCAATCGAGGCTTTGATTGGGGACGGGGCTTGACGACGCATGGTTGTACCATGAACTTGCTTCCTTTCTTGGATGAGGTGGATAAACCGCTGGCTTTGTATCATGGGCTGACAGATGTGGCGAGTGACACAGCGGGGATGGCTCCGCATTTTGGTGTGAGTCCCTTGCCGAATGAGGAAACAGATATTCCGACATTGACGCGCTGGTTCCGTCAATTTGTGGAGGTACGCGATACCGAAGCCGCCGAGCGATGTGTGATTTCTGCCTTGCGCGCGGGTGCGGATGACAAAGACATGGCGGAAATGCTCTTTTCTGCCGCAACTGACCACCGCTACTTGGATGCCGGACATACACTGGATTTCATCAACAAAGCCCTTGAATCAGTGGATTTAGCAGGCTGGGACTATGCAGAGTTTGCCTTCAGCAGTGTCGTCCCCAATTTGACGAATGCGCGTCGAATGGAAGAGTCGAATGCGTGGCGCAATCCGATTGATTTGGTTGCTATCCTCGAAACCGCCTTTGCCAAACTGGAATCGATTGTGCATGATGGACGCGGGCAATCGGGTACTGTGGATTATGATGCAATTGTGCCGATATTGTTGGGGGATGACCCACAGGCGATTGTCGATACGCTACTCGACTTATTACGGCGCGGTGTCTCTTTTGCCGACCTCGCAGGTGTAGTCGCTTATACAGCCTCCCGTCGAATCGCACATTTCCATATCTCGAATGAATTTGGCGACTGGGATACGGCGTTGCATACCTTCACCTTTGCCAATGCTGTCCATCAAGGTCTGCGTCGCATCAACTCCTTAGCCTTGTTGCGCGGGGTGTTGGATAGCGCGATGAGTGTTTATTTAGACCGCTTCTTGAATGTACCATCGACTCCTTTGCCTCAACCCAAGCAGACCGTTGATAATCCTGATACGTTGTTGGATGACTTCGCGGAGATGTTGAATCTGCAACAACAGGTCAATCAAGCGGGCATGTTGGTTGCAACTTATCTGGATAGCGGTGGTGTAGCAGACAAGCTGATGGCGACAATGGGGGGCTTGTTATTACGCGAAGACCGCAATTTCCATACGATACAGTGTGTGGAAGCGTCCTTCAATCAATATACTTTGCTGAAAGGCACACCCTATGCCAATTATGTCCTCATTGCGGCGGGTCGGTATCTGGCGGCACATGCCCCAACCATGCGCGCACAAGGACAAACCTATCAAATTGCCTTGCGTCTATCCCGTGGCGATAAGGTTTTTGCGGATTAAGCTGTGGTCGTCACACTGATGACGGTGGTGGTGACGATTCCAATTGCGAAGACTAGCTCCAGAATCATTCCATAGATAAAGACTCGAATCGCCACTTTGCTTCTATCGGTGGCGGTTTTTAGATTTCGCGCATGGGCAAATTCCACAATTAACACGCCGATGAATCCGCCGAGTAAGGTCCCTAAGATCGGAATGGGGATGAGGAAAGTCCCGAACAAAGAGCCAATGAAAAAGGCAAGTAAACCTGAAC
Source organism: Anaerolineae bacterium (assembly GCA_028284565.1). The sequence goes on from JANQRM010000044.1 coordinate 9,746, forward strand.
AGGACATCTGTCGTCCTTTTAGCCCTAAAAATGGAGCCCAAAGCGACGAGGTTGAGCCAAGTATCATCAGAATCGTGATGATGATTGCCGTGATGGCGGTCACTCGCATGAAGCCCGTGAAGACACCGATAAGCATCGCAATTGCCCATTCTAAGGCGGCAACGGGAATTGCGGGTATCACGATGAGGAGTAGGCTGACGAACATGCCAAGTATGGCTAGGATGAGGATAGGTTCTGCCAATTGCGTTTACTCTCTTGTTGTCTTTTCCAAGTTAAGGATAGTTGATTTTGGTAAGATACGCATAAGTAAATTGAGATGCTTGCGTTAAGCTAACTGCGGATTTACCATCGCTTTGCGTTAAACACTTAGCTGATTAAGGATAATATTTGTGACAGAGAATAACCATCGGCGTTCAAATATTATTTGGATTTTTGGTGATCAGCATCGCGGACAAGCACTTGGGTATGCGGGCGATCCGAATGTGTCTACTCCTAATATGGATCGTCTTGCGGCTGAAGGGGTGACCTTTACGCACGCAGTTTCCGGTTCTCCCTTATGTTGTCCCTTTCGGGGTGCATTGTTAAGTGGACTTTATCCCCATCATAGTGTTCGGACTCATGAGGAACAACTACCGCCTGAACTCCCTACAATTGCCACCGTCTTTCATGACGCTGGATATCATACTGCTTATGTAGGGAAATGGCATTTGGATGGCTTTAAGGAGCGCGACACTCGCGCCACCATGCATATTGTGCCACCTGAACGGCGGGGTGGATTTGCCCATTGGATTGGTTATGAAAACAACAATAGTCAATGGGATACATGGGTTCATGGTGGCGAAGAGGACAATGCTTTTCATTATCGACTGCCTGATTATGAATCGAATGCGCTAACAGACCTTTTTATCGACTATTTACGATCTCGCCAAGAGAATAAGCAACCCTTTTTCGGCGTATTATCTTTACAACCACCGCACAATCCATTTATTGCTCCAGCTGAGTTTATGGGAAAGCATACGCCCGGGACTATTCAACTACGTGCCAACGTCCCCAACATTCCGAGAATTATTGACCGAGCCACACGCGATCTTGCAGGCTATTATGCCATGATTGAAAATCTGGATTGGAACATTGGGCGTATCCGCACGGTGTTAGAAGAAACTGATATGATACACCATACACACATTATCTTCTTCTCAGATCATGGTGATATGCACGGTTCACACGGACAATTCCGTAAAACCGTGCCTTGGGAAGAGTCCATTCGGATACCATGTATCATTGGGGGTGGTGAAACGTTCTATTCCTTACAAAGAGGTCGAAGCAATTTCCCCATTAACCATGTTGATATTGCACCGACCACGTTAGGGTTATGTGGCATTCCACCGCCAGATTGGATGCAAGGTTATGATTATTCACCCTTGCGACTCGGAACAGATAATTTAGTTGATGCACCCGATTCAGCCTATTTACAGATTATCCAACCAACGGGTCATGATGATTCTGTTACGCATCCTTGGCGAGGTATCGTCACTCAAGATGGTTGGAAATATATAACGTATGAACGCACGCCGTGGCTGATGTACAATCTGAACGAAGACCTCTATGAACAGGCTAATCTGGCGCATAATCCGCGTTTCAGTGAGGAACAGAATCGTCTAAAAGACCGTCTTGCCGCTTGGATTCATGACACGGATGACCATTTTGAGATTGGTATTTAACTTGACATGAGTTAGCATAATTAAAACTCACAGAAAGTACTCATTATTCCCTCGCACGTCATTTTGAAAGACAACACTTATGCCCATAGATGCTATCAGTCTTGAAGTCTTCAAAAATCTATTTGCCTCTGTTGCCGAAGAGATGGGCGTGACTCTGCGTCGAGCAAGCTTTAGTCCCAACATCCGTGAACGGCTCGATTTTAGTTGTGCCATGTTTGATGTACAGGGGCGGATGGTAGCACAAGCGGCACATATACCGGTGCATCTGGGGAGTATGCCAGCCTCAGTTGCCTATGCGATTCAAGCGATACCCGAATTTCATCGAGGCGATGTCATTGTGCTGAATGACCCGTATCGAGGCGGGACGCATCTGCCCGATATTACGATGGTCTCACCCGTGTTCGCAGGGACCGATTTGGTCTTCTTCGTTGCGAGTCGGGCGCATCATGCCGATGTGGGTGGGATGTCACCGGGGTCGTTGCCCTTGAGTACGGAGTTGTATCAAGAGGGGCTGATTATCCCACCGATTAAGTTACGGCTCAGTGGGTGGATGAATGATGGGGCATTGGATTTAATTGTCGCCAACAGTCGCAATCCACAAGAACGACTAGGGGATTTAGAAGCGCAGATGGCATCGCATCGGGTTGGCGAGAATCGCTTGTTGGATATTCTGGTCAAATACGGTGTCGATACGACGCTCGACCATGCAACAGCCTTGATGGATTATGCTCAACGCATGACGGAAGCGGTCATTGCGGATATTCCGGATGGCACATACACCTTTGCCGATGCTTTAGAAGGGGATGGACAAGCTGAATTTGAGATTCCGATTCAAGCAACGATTACCGTGTCGGGTTCACTTATGACCGTCGATTTTACAGGGAGTGCGCCGCAAGTCATGGGGAATGTGAATGCCGTCACAGCGATTGTACAGTCAGCAACATGGTATTGTGTGCGTTTGTTGGCAGAGGATGATGTACCCGTGAATCACGGATGCTTTTTGCCAGTCGAAGTCATCACGCCACTCCAGAGTGTCTTGAATCCTGACTTTCCATCGGCGGTGGCTGTCGGCAATACAGAGACAGGACAGCGCGTGGTGGATGTGGTACTCGGCGCGCTAGCACAGGCTTTGCCAGATAAAATTCCTTCAGCATCGCAGGGGTCGATGAATAACTTGACGGTGGGTGGTTTCCATCGGGGCGGGCAATATGTCTATTACGAAACTATCGGCGGTGGACATGGCGCATCTCCGCTTGGTGATGGTCTATCAGGTCGGCAGAGTCACATGACGAACACGCTCAATACGCCTGTCGAAGCTCTGGAATACACCTTGCCTTTACGCGTCTTGGAATACCGTCTACGAGACAAGAGTGGCGGAGAGGGACAGCATCAAGGTGGTGACGGCTTGGTACGCAGTTATGAATTTTTGTCTCCGGCGACGATTACGCTGAATTCAGAACGTCGGCAACGCGCACCTTATGGCTTGCAAGGTGGAGGTGAGGGGCAACTCGGCATGAACCAGATTATTGCAACGGACGGCACGACTCAGATTGTGGGTGGCAAATACACGATGCAGGTGAAAGCGGGCGATAAAGTGACGATTGCAACCCCCGGCGGTGGGGGCTGGGGTCAAGCCTAAATTTTGTATCCTGTAAGTGACAATTTGACCAAACTCTCACGCGATACTGAAGCTAGCAGGAACAAACTCTTTGTAGGAGAGCCTTCAGGAATATCTAACAATGTCTCGTTCTAAGAACAAGCTCTGTTACTTTTGTGGAAAACCAGCAATATCAATGGAACATATTCCACCTAGACAGCTATTTAAGGGTTTTTCATATGATTCAATGACTGTACCTTCGTGTTCTGAACACAATAATATGAAAAGTGGACTAGACCAAGCTATTTTGTCTACATTCCTTAGACCATTTCTTGATCCCAAATTATTACGTAAGCAACCTGCTGAAATGAGAATTGCGTTGGCGCAAAATTTTAAGACTTTTCAGAGAACTAAAAACATTTCAAGTTCACAATCCCTGATTTCTGATTACAAAGTCTCAAAGGTCGGTCACTTAAATGCTGACATAAATCAGTGGATAAAACAGTTAACAGCAGGATTGATTTGCTGGGTTATAAAAAAGCGGGACAAAAAATAGATTGGGATAAAGTCTGGGTTTTTTCACCAGATTGGTATAAGGGTTCTAGAAATTCTCAGTACACGACTAATGAATTTGTCGCGCGTAGAGAGGTAAAAATGTTTATAAAAGATGGTTGGGATTCTTTGACTTGGTATAAAGGCTGGTCAGCGAAACCAAAAGGTTACCCTGAAAACATTTTTCAATTTCATGTCGCTTTTGATAAAAATCACATATTCTTTAGGCTCGTCTTTCTATCTCAATATAGTTGGTATGTCGATGTTGTTCCTTCTTGGAAAACGTTTAGGAAGATAAGGGCAAAGGCGGAAGAATATTTTTATTAACAACTTAAAAATTGTCAATCACCCTAGCACAAAGTCGCGAATGGCTTCCCGACGAATTACCTGCGCGCCTTGTGCGATGAGGGCTTGGTTGCCACTCGCGGGAATATCAAGCGCATAGACCTGTCGTCCTTGCTCGAATGCGCGTTTCCCTGCGTACATTGCCCCGCCATCAACATTCGTTTGCACGATAATCACCGCCTGAGCCAAACCACTAATCAGCCGATTACGGGACACTAAGCGCGCCGAATTCGTTTCTACTTTGGGATGGACTTCGCTGAGGATTACGCCGTTTATCATGATGTCATCCGCTAACTGTTGATTTTCAGGTGGATAGATATTCAAGACTCCACTGCCGAGGATGCCAATTGTTTGTCCGTTGTCGGGTAGCAATGCCCCTTGATGAGCTTGCGCGTCAATCCCATATGCCAAGCCACTGACAATTGTATAGCCTTGTCGAGCTAAGTTGGTAGCTAATCCCATCGCAATCCCCGCCATCTGCGGACTTGGCTGGCGTGTCCCAACAATGGCAACCGCTTTCTCCCACAATGATGATTCCCATTGCCCGCGAATGAAAAGCGTCGGTGGTTTATCCGCTAAATCATGTAAGGGTTGGGGATAATCGGCATCATGCCATGTGACGAGGCACACTCCGGCTTGTTCCCATTCGGCTATCTGCGATTCGACGTTTTCTAAATTGATTCCACCTATCGCCTGTGCAATCACCTTGCCCACGCCTTTGACTTGTCGCAGGTCTTTTTCTGTAGCGGAGAGGATGTTGTCTGTTGTTTGAAAGGTATCCAACAATGCTGTGAGTGTCTTGCCACCGACATTCCGCAGGAGACTCAGCGCAACCCATTGGGCATCAACCGACACTAATCTTCCTCATAGTATTCGGCGATGGAGAGCAACATCGTGTTCATGAAGGTGTTGACTTGTCGGAGCAAATGCGCCCATTCGGAGGAGTCGCGGGGTTGTGCCAATTCTGACCAAGTGAGGATGGAATTCACAACAAAGTCGCTGAAATAGAAAAACCCGCGTAAGGCTTGAGGAAGAGTTAGACCATCTTCTGTGAGTGTGATGGCATAATCTTTGCCGAGCGAAATGGCAGTGGCTAACTGGTCATCGGGCGCGCCATCGGCTAAATAACGTCGAATCGCTTCCAAGACTTCGCGTCCCTGTTGACGTAGATTTTGATGCGTTTGGGGACTCATAGCATTGTACCATGGCGTTTCTTCCAGTTTGCCATCGCCCACTTGTAAGCGAGTCTGCCCCAATGCATTCTGGATGATGACTTGCACTTCAATCGGTTGCCATTCGCCTTCCGACTGGGCATAGCGATTCAAATCGCCCACCTTAAAGCGACGATGCCCTCCAGCGGTGCGACGAGAAGGTAAATCGCCCTTGTCTGCCCAATTGCGAACAGTTGCCGGATGCACACCCAAGAGTTCGGCGGCGCGACGTAAACTCACCCATTCAGATGTTTCGTGTTTGCTCATAGCTTGTGTTGTGATGTTCGTCCCGTTTCCTCTAGTATACCGCGTCCTTCCTGATGGGACATTGGGGACTTTGACTGGGTAAACATAGAAGGCAATTTGAAAAGGAAATCGGGTTTTGTTAGCATAGCATTGTCCAGTGACGTGTTTATTTCAACAAATTATGGGGGGATTTGTCATGAAGAAATGTGTTGTATGGGTTATCTTCTCTTTGAGTTTCTCAAGTGTGATACTAGCCCAAGACCATCGTTGTCCAACGATTGCTAGAATGGCGTTGGAATCTGTTGATCGTCTCTGTCAAGAAACAGGGCGTAATCGAGCCTGTTATGGCAACGGCGCAGTTGATGCGGAATTTACGTCCGATGCTGAAGATGTTGTTTTTGATGAACCCGGTGATACAACTGATGTTGTGCAGTTACAAAGCCTGCGATTGCATCCAATGGATGTAGATGAGGGAACGTGGGGGGTAGCATTGATGAATTTGCAAGCCAATTTGCCGGATACCTTTCCCGGACAAGGAGTAACATTTGTCCTATTTGGTGATGTTGACGTTGAGACTTCTGCCAGTGCGGATGATGAAACAATTAATACAGAAGCCTATTATTTCCGCACAGGTGTAGGAGATGCGCCTTGTGAAGAGGCACCAAACAGTGGCATTTTAGTACAGACTCCTAACGGTGTAGGTGAGATTAACCTGACACTCAATGATGTAAATATCAGCTTGGGGTCAACTGCCTTTTTGCAAGCAGTGGCGGGTGGAGATATGAGTGTAAACCTGCTTGAAGGTTCAGCACGAGTGGAAGCATTTGGCGAGGAACAAAGGGTACTCGCCGGGATGCGGATTAGGATTCCCATTGATGAAAATCTTTCAGCAACTGGACCTCCATCCCCTCCCGAAATGTGTGACAATTCCGATGTGCAGGCACTAGATATAAATGTCAACTGCCAATTTCTACATTTATTAATCGGACCTCCCGGTTGCGTCGATGGATTAACTATTCCGTCAGGTATGGAAATTACTCTTCATTTAGGGAGTGGATACAATACAGAAGCCGAGGCTCAAGCGGCACTTGATGAGGCAGGATCAACAATAAGTATCAATGGGGCAATTGTTCCCGTTTTTCGCTTTGGTCCCTACTTCGCCCCACCAAATTATACTTATGGAACAAATCATGAGTGGGGAACGCCTGAACCGGGAGTTTATACAATTGTTGGTGTAGAACCAAATGCGACAAGAACTTGTACGCTAACGATACTTGAACCAACTGATTAGCCAAATAACCCCCAATCTTTAGGGGGATTAGGGATGACGAACTATGAGATAATGGAGTTGTCGATGATGACTAAAAGGAGCTAACCTATGAAAACTCCGTTTGTCGTACCTCCAGATGCACGTTTGAAACTCAAGATGCTGATTGCGGGCTTCTTCAGCTTGATAATCGTTGGTATTTTCATTATCGCCCCCTTGTCCAGCTTTCTTGCCAGTGTTCTCGGTATCATTGAGCAAGTTGGCGTGACACTCTTCCTCATCGCCCTGATGCTAGTTCTCTATTATGGGATGACGAGTGCCTACTATCGCAGTATTCGCTACGAATTTCGTAAGGATGAGATTGTTGTCATGGTGGGTATTGTGACCAAATCCATCAAGCATGTGCCATTCCGCAACATTACGAATATCGAAGTTAAGCGCGACCTGTTAGACCGAATGTTAGGTATCGGATCGCTGTCTATCCAAACGGCTGGTAGTGGTGGCACATCCGCACCCGAAGAGAACTTGATGGGCTTGGGAGATGTGGAGAAAATCTATCAATATGTGGCGGATGTCTTGCGTCAATATCGATCTCCCATGTCACCAACGCAGACGATGCCAACCATGCCTGCTCCAGCTCCCGCGCATGTCCGTACCACCGAGCAACAAGTGCTCGTGAATATCCTGCGGGAACTCCGTGCTATTCGCGGACAGATCGACGCATAGCATAACGGGCGATGGATTCGGTATTTATCCCAACATCTATCGCCCATATCTCGCTATAGTGTTTTTATCATCTGCAAGCAGGGGTTCTGTTCGCCCCACAATAGGGAAACTCCTCTAACGGACGAAAGCCCATTGCCAAGTAGAATTGGCGAGTTCGCTTGTAGACTTCGTCAGGATGTATATCACTCAGCGTCTTCACCTGTAGAAATTCTACCTCTTGTTCTCGTAGATGTTGTTCGGCTTCACTGAGTAAGGCGCGTCCAATCCCTTGTCGATGATGCGTCGGCAAGACTCCCATGACTAGAATCTCGCTTGCGTAGGTGCTATGGTGCAAGAGGGTGAGAAAGCCAACCGCTTGTTCATCAACATAAGCAACGAAGGTTGGATGCTGTTCGATTTGTTCCACATACCACTGATTTGCTTCTTCAATACCGAACCAACTTGACAAAGCGCATAAGATAGGGTCACACACAGACGATAAGCCGGTTTGTCAGGGTGTATCTGAATCGTCCTGATTCATCTCCAGATTTTCAGTTGTTTTAAGTTATGAGCAATCAAAGGACAACATTCACAAAGAATGTCTGGACAAAGCACGTTGAGGAAATGTTTTAGTTGGTCATGCTGGATACTAAAACAGGAGCCTCTATTGGCGACGATATTCAATTTGATGGAACCGCATATCGCATCGACGTGTCTGATAGAATGGACAGAATTCGTAGCGGAGCAAGTGATGATGAAAGCAAAAGGTAAACCCAAGCAGAGACGAGGGTTATGGGGTGCTGTGTTAATGCGTTTGCTCACCCTCGTGGTAGTTTCGTTGGGATTAGTATGGATTTTGTATGCCAACAAAGAATCGCCACATTCTGATATGATGCCGTTGTCTCTACCTGATACGTCATTTCCAATCATTCCAGAATTGACAAGGACGAATGCTACTCGTTATTGGGATATGACCTTTGCACCCGATAGCAAGGGTTTGTATGTCGTCGATGAAGGACATCTATACCAATTTCAACTGTCGGATACGGGATGGACATTGCACAGAATCGAGTTGATGCCATCGGACTATCAGGCATCGACAGTGGCTGTCCATCCAGAAGGCAATCCGATCGCGGTTGGCACGACAACAACCGTGGATGCATTTTATACGACTCCAAGAGTTCTATTCTATCACACGGATCGTGACGGTCGTATCAAAGAATGGGAGTCGGGACAATCCTATAATCACGGGGGTTCGATGCAATTAGCGTATTCCTCTGATGGTTCTGAGTTGTGGCATCTCTATAATTTGAACAATGCGGGCTGTGGACGCACCAGCAATCATCTACAGATGCTGGATACCCAGACTGGCATTACCAACACCTATCAATTACCTAGTCCTCATATCCGTGATTTTGTTCTGGGACATGAGCAATTTGTGATGAGTCTGAACGATTTGTGCCTTCACGATTCGACAGAGTTGCGTGTGGACACGGGTCAAGGTTCTCCCATGACGTTATTGACGGCTGGTGGCGGTCGATTTGCCTATCTCACACAAAGTCAAGATGGGACGATGCTGGCTGTTCGACATGAAGAGCTTGCACCACTTTTTGAGAACACGCTTTATGTCTGGAAGAATCTCACGCTCGCGCATGAAATTCGGCTTGTTCATGAAGTCGATGCTTTGGCGATAACCCCAGACAATCAGTATCTTGTCTTTGGTGTCACCCGTGATGATAAGACGGATATTGAATTGCATGTCTTTAATGTGGTCGAGAATCGGCATGAATTCTTTATCCAGACGGATTTTGACATGCCAATCGACCACCTTGCCATTAGCTCAAATGGACAATGGTTATCGGCGATTGCGGATAATCAGCTAAGTGTATGGAGTCTCAACAGCTAATTTTCGTCGAAGCGGACTCCGAGTGCATCCGGCGGATTCGACCTCAAGAAGGCGCGTAATCGTCGCTGAATCGGACGGGGCATAACTTGGACGAGGCGTTCCACCGAGCCACTGCTCACCAGCAAGAGGGTGATAATCATCAAGAGCCACGGAAGCATATTTAGCAGGATAAAGTTGAACTCAATTTCTTGCCCAAATAATACCAGTCCATCGCGTTGGATATTGGCAGAAATCGCACGAAGCATGGTGAAGAGATACGCGCCTAACATCACACGGAAGGGGTGCCATCCACCGAAAATGACAATGGCGAGTGCAATCCAGCCATCACCTTGCATCGAAGGCGGATTTGCCCAGCCCGGCTTGGTGTTCAGCGAATATGCCGCACCTGCTAAACCGACTAAGGCTCCACCGACAGCGGTATAAAAATAGCGGAGGCGTGTCACTCGTGTTCCGCGTGCAAATGCAGCTTCAGGACGTTCCCCAATGGCGCGATGTGCCAAGCCCGCATTCGTGCGGAAGAGCCAGAACCACAGTCCAATCGCCAACAAATAGCTGAAATAGACAAGAGGATTTTGGTCGAAGAAGACACGTCCGACGATGGGAATGTTCTCTAATATGGGGAGTGCCATTCGACCAATCGTCTCACCGGGGATGCGGGTGTATTCTTGCCCGAAGAATTGGGCTAAATCAGCTGTGAGTAGAGTCAGGACGAATCCCACAGCCACTTGGTCTTGACGGAGTTTGATACTGGAAAAGGCGATTAATAAAGCAACCAATGCACCAGCAATCATGGCAACCGTAATCCCGACGATGACACTTCCGGAGACCAATGCCCCTGCAAAGCCCAACATCGCCGCCAAAGCCAGACTGCCATCCAAGGAGAGGTTAATCACACCCGCGCGTTCGGTAATGGTTTCGCCCAAGCTGGCAATCACAAGGGGGGTTGCGCTGGCGACAATCGCGTTGAGGGTACTGAGCAGTTGTTCATTCATGAGGTCACCTCCTCAGCGAGGGGTTGGTCGGATTCGGGTGGCGTTTCATCGGAGAAGTAGACCTGTCGGATGCCATTGAAGAGCAAAATCAGCAAGACGAGGATACCCTGTAGCACTTCGACCACAGAGGAGTCGAGTTGGAGGGCAAGACGGAGTTTGGTACTCCCAGCCAGTAATGCCGCGAATGCAAAGCCAATGAATGGAACCCACAAGCCTCGCATCCCCACAAGGAGGACGACGAGTAATCCCAAAAAGCCAATGCCACCTGATGCGAGTGGTCGTAAGTTATCGAAAGAGAAAAGCACACGATAGGAACCTGCGACACCTGCCAATGCACCACAGACTAAGAAGGCACTCATGGCTGTGCGACCTGTCGGTACACCGAGCAACAAAGCAGAACGCGGGTTCTTCCCGACGGCTTTAAGATTCAGTCCCCAGCGTGTGCCACGTAAAGCGACGACGACAGCGATACTCGCCAGAAGCACGAAAACGAGCATCGGCATATTCACTTGGAAATCGGGGGAGAAATCAGGCAACAGGGCATGTTCTGGGAAGGGTTCAGTTCCCTGCGCGCTCCCACCAATTTCCGGTTGCCACGGACTGGAAATTAAGAAAATCGCCAGCACATCCATCAGGGCATTCAACGCAACCCCGCCGAAGATTTCATTCACTCCCAAATAGACTTTGAGGATGCCTGCCAGTGATGCCCAAATCATGCCTCCGACTGCCGCCATCACAATGGAGAGTGGGATGATAAAGCCTGCTTGGTCTTCTGTGCTAAATAGCGCAACACCACTCGCAAAGACTGCCCCAGCCATCATCTGCCCCTCGATGCCGATGTTCCACAAGCCCGCGCGGAAGGTGACGACCAGTCCCATGCTAACCAGCGTGAGTGGTATCCAGAAGTTGACGACTTTGGCGACGGACGAATTGTTCCGAAACGCCCCTTCCCAAACATTCTCGACAACTTCAAAGGGCGGTTTACCGAGTGCGAGGACAAGTAAGGTGGTAACCACAAAGGCGATGCTCATCGACAGGAAGACGCTCCCAATAGCAAAGCGAACGTCGTTGGGGATGAATCGCTGGGCAATCAAGCCGATGCAGATAAGGAAACTGAGTCGGAAGCCAAAGCCTTCGTTGCTGATGAGTTCGCTATTCCCCAAGACAGCTAGCACATAATAAGCCAGTCCAATCAATCCAGCGACAACAAAGAGATTAGAAATCAATGCCTCACGTTCTGGCTGGAAAATGCTCCAGATGCCGAGTCCAACCGCAAAGAAGCCAGCGATGGGGATGAGCAGGGATTCGGTTGGCAATAGGGATAGGGTCGTGCCAAAGTCCCAGTATTCTTGTTCCTCGATTTGTGCTTGTACGATGTCATAAGGCATGGCAAAGACATCGATTGTGCCGAATTGCTCGGTTTCGATTTCAAAGTCATCCTCAAACCAAGCCATAAAGCCGTAGACAATCAAGAGAAGCATTGCCAGTGCTAGTGCAAAAAAGTGAGGTTTACTTGTTGTGCGTTTGGATTTCATGACTAACGTCCTGTCTTGGCAAATGCCCCGCCAATGAGGTGTCCGAGTTCATCCGTCGAGGTCTGGCTGACATCGGGGACTTCGTGAATTTGCCCCGCATAGAATACCAAAATGCGGTCACTATAGGCGACCAATTCATCCAGTTCTGCCGAGCTAAAGATAATCGCTGTACCGGATTCTCGCCGTGTGAGCAGTTGTTCCCATATCCAGCGTGCCGATTCGACATCCAACCCGCGCGTGGGATTTTCTAAGACCAACACTGTTGGATTTTCTGGGAGGAGTGCCATCAACACCCGTTGCTGATTCCCGCCGGAGAGTTGTTCGATGTTGTCACTTTCGCGCCCCCGAATGCGGAAATGGTCTATCTGCCGATTCATCGTCGTCCGCGCACCCGACCAATCCACACGTAATTCACTATCCATAACGAGTGCCATATGCTCCGTGAGAGTCAGCCCGCGTATGAGTCCTTCTTCCAAGCGTCCCGCCGCACCAAAGATGACGTTTCGATTGAAAAAATGCTGGAAGGATTTACCCGTTAGGTCTTCATTGCGGACGTTAATCTTGCCCGAATTGGGTTTCGTCAAGCCGACGCAGGCTTCCATAAAGAGACGTTGTCCACTGCCATCTAGCCCAGCCAAGCCAATGACTTCTCCTTCGCGTACAGTCAGGGAGATATTCGGCATATCAAGGCGCAAGTTGCTGAGATGAAGGTTGTCTAAGGTCAGCACTGTATCCCCAAATTCAATATCTGGCGGATTTGGTGGACTCAATTCTTGACCGAACATGAGATGCACCAGTTGCTTTTTCGTCTGGCGGATGACATCGCTGGTGAGATTGTCGTCTGTGGTGGGCATGTCCATATCGCCGACGAGTTGTCCTGCACGCAAAACCACAACTTCATCGCACAAATCAATCACATCTTCCAGTTTATGCGAGACAAGCAAGACAATCATGCCTTCCTTGTGTGCGAGTTCCCGCAGGGCATTGAACAAGATGGCTTTTTGTTCGGCAGATATGCCTGTTGTCGGCTCATCAAGGATGAGTGTTTTCACGCCGAGTGCGAGAAGTCGGATGATTTCAAGTTGTTGACGTTGAGCGATGCTGAGGGTTTCAATCGGGGCGTTGGGGTCTAAGTCGAAACCAAAATCATTCGTCCGTTTCGTGAGTTCGAGCATGGCAGTTTTGCGATCTGGTACAAAGCTCACCGGACTGCCATAGATGAAGTTTTCCAAAACGGTGAATGCGCCCACATCCAGCGGGTCCTGTTGTAACATGCCGACTCCATGCGCGATTGCCGCGGTGGGTCCCGAATAATCGACATCTCGCCCATCAATCAAAATTTGCCCCTCGTCCGCGGGTTGGAAACCAGACAGTATCTTCATCAAGGTCGATTTGCCCGCACCATTTTCACCCAGAATGCCGATTATTTGCCCCTCACGAAGAGAAACCGTGATGTCATTGTTAGCGTGGACAGGCCCAAAGCGTTTGTGGATGTGTTGGAGGTCGATGTTCATCTCATATCCTGCATTGATTGCACAGCTTAAATGTACCCTAAAGTTATATTGAAAGCGAAATTAATCAATAACAGACAAGGGGTCAATGAGGACTTCCGTACAATTTGCAGGAATGTCATTGCCACTTACTTTGAAGTCATCACAAGATAAGAACAAATCATTGCGTTGTCCAACGAAGAAGCCAAGTATCCCAATGATGAATACGATACCCACGAGTGCGCCGAGTAAGCGACGATTGTGTAATTCAAAGAATTCGGGATTGGTGATGCGCCCCACAAAGTAGAGCGTATAGGGCAAGCAAACGGCATAGAGTCCTAAGCCCAATAAGAGCATGGCGGAATCAAGTGAGGTTGGTTCAGATGTGGGATTATCAATCAATGCCAATCCAACCCACAGAGTCGGCGCAATGAGTATCAGCCGTCCCCACCAGCGAATCTGTGAGTATTTATCAGGCAAGGCGAGACTTGCTAAGAACACGGCTAAAGATGCTGACCAAAGAAAGAAGATTTTTTCAAAGAAGATCGTATCGTAAACACCCAGGTTGAAGGCAATATCCCAGACGGTGCTTGCCCCAACAACGGATGCAAGAATGAAGGTTCGTGCTTCTGATGCACTGATGTTATTCATAATGTCCCTCAATTAATTTAAGTGATTGTATCTAACATCGAATTTGTCTCAAAATCCCTTGAATTTGCCTCACATTCCCAAGTGAATCCTGCTAAAATGCAGATAGAACGCATGGTCTAAATCGAACTCGCCCTAGCAGACATCTGCGTTGCTGAGTAGACTCGCATTTCAGGGTCAATCAAGGAGCTGTTCTTGTCCCATTTAACCCGCATCGGTGTACTTGCCCACCCCAAACGTCAACCCAGCGCGCCCCTAGCCGAACAGATTGCCCAGCGACTCTCCCAACGAGGATTGCAAACATGGTTTTATACGCAATGGGAAGCGGAACAAGTCGCCAACGATGTGGCTTCTGTGGATATGGTGATTGCCATTGGCGGGGATGGGGCGATGTTGCGAGCCTCACGGGTATGTGCACCCTATCAAGTGCCTGTTTTGGGAATCAATATGGGACGCTTGGGCTTCTTGACTGAAATTTCCGAAGTCGAGCAGTGGGAAGCCAAACTCGATCAACTCCTCGCAGGCGACTATTGGATAGAAAAGCGTATGATGCTAACCGCATGTGTCTTTAAGGGGCGTGATATCGTAGCACAAGGCGATGCACTCAACGAGGTGCTGATAAGTGGCACAGTGGTCGGACATATGGTGCAAATCGATGCCTATATCGACAAATCATGGGCAACGACCTACAATGCGGATGGTTTGATTATTTCCACACCTACAGGCTCGACAGGTTATGCGCTCTCCGCCGGTGCGCCAATCTTACCCCCTCAATTAACGAATATCTTGCTGGTTCCGGTGGCACCCCACTTGAGTATGGACCGCTCGATCGTTCTCTCGGAAGGGGCAACCGTGGATGTACGAGTATCAGAGTCGAATCGAGATTATTTGATGCTCACACTCGATGGCAGTGTCATTTCACAATTAGACACATCGCATCGGGTACAAATCACGGCTAGCCAAAATACCAGCCGATTTGTCCGCCTACGAGAACGCAATTATTTCTATCGCTCCCTGTTGGATAGACTCGAACCCCGCGTGAGCCGAGAACCCCCATCGTATACCTTACAAGAGGAACCTGATGACTGACCATTCCCATGATGTAACGGAAGACGAATTGCATTATTGCGAGGTACATCCCGACGAGGAAACGAGCCTGCGTTGTAATCGTTGCGGACGATTTATGTGCGTCAAATGCGCCAATCGTACCCCTGTGGGTTATACCTGCAATGAGTGTTTTAAGGGACATGAGGATAAGTTCTATCATGCGTCCCAGAACGATTATGCAGTCGTTGCGGGAGTGACAGTCGTCTTGTCGGCAATTGCAGGGGGATTATTCGAGACCATCTTTGTGCCAATAATCTTTGCAATTATCATTGGCTTGCCTCTGGGAGGCTTAATTGGTGAAATGGGCTTGCGGGCAGTGAAACGTCGGCGTGGACGACAATCTCATACGATTGCGACGGTCAGTGCGGTGGTTGGAGCGTTGCTCGGTGCGACTATTGCGATTTTCATCCGCTATAATCAGCTGTTTGGTGAAGCCCTTGCGATTGGATTGGGTGATCAATTCCCCTTCACTGACTACTTGTGGAATTCATTAGTCAATAATCTCAGCCTGTGGGTGTTTATTTTGCTCTTGGCTGGGGGCGTGTATGGGATGTACAAAACTGGACGACGTTAAACAACAACATTGGATTTAGCTAATCGAAAAGGTCATACAAAACGCAAATGCTAGAAGAACTGCGTATTCAGAACTTTGCAATCATTAACGAACTGGAACTCGAACTCAATCCGGGACTGAATGTCATCACGGGAGAAACAGGCGCGGGAAAGTCGATTATTGTCGATGCGGTAGAGTTGTTGCTCGGTGCGAAAGCCGAAACCGAATCCATTCGTACAGGTGCTGACCGTGCAATTGTTGAAGGCTCCATTCGGCTGACAGATGAGGCACGATATGCCGTCGAAGCCATCTTGAGAGAGGCTGAGTTCCTTGAAGAAGGCGAGGAGCTACGTTATCTGCTCTTGGGACGCGAGATTCGGCGTAAAGGACGGTCTATCGGGCGGATTAATGGCGTCACGGTGAATGTCGAACTCCTGCGGGAAGTCGGCGAGGCATTGGTCGATATTCACGGGCAAAGCGCGCATTTGTCCTTGCTCAAACCGCGTACCCATATTGACCTCCTCGACTATTTTGCTGGCTTGCTCGACCAACGGGACAAATTACAGGACTTGTCATCCGAATTGAATGCCGTGCGTCGGGATATTCATCGCCTGCAGGAGGATAAGGACACCCTGCGCCGTCGGGCGGATTTGTTGCGTCATGAAGTGGATGAAATCATGGGTGCGGAACTTATTTCTGGTGAAGATGAAGAACTCCGCTTTGAACGGACTCGTCTTGCCAACAGCGAACAACTTGCGACTTTGGCAACTGAAGTGGCATTACTCCTAAATGGAGATGTCGATACCGACCAGATGGCGATTGTCGATGGGCTGATGCATGCGTCTTCGTTATTAAGCAAATTGGCGAAGATTGACCATCAACTCAAGCGCGATTATGAATTGCTTGAAGGCTTGAGCGAACAAGCACAAGAATTGGGCATGACACTCGCCAGCTATAGTGAAGAGGTCGAATTTGACCCAGAACGCCTCACCGAAGTCGAGGAACGCCTCGAACTCATCAACTCGCTCAAACGCCGTTATGATGCCGAGACGATTGAGGAAATCATCGAACATGGCGAAGAATCCGCCAAAGAGTTGGATAGCATCGACCACAGCGAAGAACGACTCGACCAATTGCGTGAGACCGAGCAGGACTTGCTCAAGAAAATCGGCGATGTCTGCCAGAAGTTGAGCAAGGCACGGAAGAAAGCAGGCGATGACCTCAGCAAAAAAGTCGTCAACGAACTGCAAGACCTCAAAATGGAAAACACCCGATTCGCTGTCGATATGCTCCAAGTCGAATCGACCAACGGCTGTATTGTCGGCAAGAAACGCTACTCCTTTGACTCGACAGGCATGGACAAGCTCGAATTCCTGATGAGTGCCAACCCCGGCGAACCCCCACGTCCTCTCTCCAAAGTGGCATCGGGCGGGGAGATGGCGCGGATTATGCTGGCATTGAAGCGGGTACTCACAGAAGCTGACCAAACGCCGATTTTGATTTTCGATGAGGTCGATCAAGGCATTGGTGGGCGGATAGGAGCGATTGTAGGCGAGAAATTGTGGTCACTCTCCGATGGGCATCAAGTGCTGGTTGTGACGCATCTGCCTCAGTTGGCAAGCTATGCCGATAAGCATTACCACGTCCGCAAATCGTCGGATACGAAGAAAGAAACGACGACAACCGAAGTCATTGCGCTCAACGACGACGAAGCCCGTATTGAAGAAATCGCAGAGATGTTGGGCGCGCATGGGGAAAGCGGGAAACAAAGTGCGCTGGGTATCCTCGAAGAAGCGCGTGTGCGGAAGATGGAATTGACACCTGATTAAAAGAGTCAACGCAGAGACCTTTGAGAGTTTACCTTGAGTCCGAAGAAAGATATTGCAAATTACAGCATCTATTGGGAAAAGCCAGAGATGTGGGTTTTGACAACCAATTTAAGTGGATTTAGACCTTCATACGATAATGCTAAATATGCTGTCTATAAGAGAACACCATTAATGTATGTATTTGTCGCTTTCTACCCCGAAGTCGAAAAAGAGATAGTCAAACGGATGATAGAAGCTGGCGTTGAAATAACTGATCGTGATCTAGGTGATCGAATTACTTATGAAGAAAATGCTGAATTACTCTGGACGGAGCGATTACATGAGTATGCGCTCTTTCATTCAAACAAACACAATCGACAAGTCATTTACCATAAACACTCGCATCAATTTCTTTACCCCGCATCTGGACAAGAAGAGCAGTTTCAGACGTGGATTGACAATCTAATCAATGCAGGTGTAGAGATTTTAGACGAAGACCCTTTCGCTGATGACTGAAACTTGATGGGTTGATTGAGTGATAGATTTCCTCAAAGACTTACATTTCCAAACCGAAGAATCTGCAATTTGGGGAGATATTGAACTACGAATTCGGGCGTATCAAACCGATGTATTTCCACCTGCTCAATTCGTGACATCCGTACGTTGTCTGCTTCGACAAGATGAGCATATCTTCGTGATGCATAATCATGATGGCACAGTCCATATTATGCCGGGCGGACGAGTCGAAGGAAATGAATCCTATCTTGAGACATTGAATCGAGAGATTTTAGAAGAAACAAGCTGGACAATCCAAACACCGACTTATTTAGGCTTTCTACACTTCCAGCATCAGACTCCCAAACCAGCGAATTACCCCTATCCCTATCCTGACTTCCTCCAATTGATGTATGTCGCTCAGGTGGATAGTCATCATCCAGAGCAGAAAATCGAGGATGATTATGAAGCAAGTGGGGCATTTCAGCCTATCCAAATGGCGAAAACCCTTCCACTCTCTGCTCAAGAGCAACATTTCCTCAGTGTTGTCGCATCCCTGTAGTTTCTCATATTCATATCCATGTGCTGAATGCTCCAAACACGTTAAACTAACAATCCAGAACTAAAACCAAAAACTTGTTAAGGCGTTGAGATGGTATTAAAAGACTTATCCGAAGCGATTGGCGTATCCGGCGACGAAGGGGCAGTGCGGAAAATTATCCGCGAAGCCATCCAAGACTATGTCACGGAACTGCGGGTGGATTCGCTCGGCAACTTGACAGCGATGAAAAAAGGCACAGGCGAGACCAACTTGCAAGTCATGGTCACAGCGCACATGGATGAGGTCGGCTTCATGGTGACAGGAATCGAGAGCAATGGACTGATTCAATTCAAAAACATCGGCGGGATGGACGCGCGTATCTTACCCAGCCTGCGCGTGAAAATCGGCAAGAAGCAAATCCCCGGAGTGATACTCTGGACACCCATTCACATGAACGCCAGTCAAAATGTCGTTCCCATCAAAAATCTACGAATTGACATCGGTGCAACCAGCAAAGAGGGGGCGAATGGCAAGGTCAAGCCGGGTGACCACATTGCCTTTGATAGCGAGTATCGAGAACTCAGCGAGACGATGGTGCGTGGCAAAGCCTTCGATGACCGTGCGGGCTGTGCCATGCTCGTCGAATTATTACAAGGTGAACCTTATGCAGTGGATATTGTCGGTGCA
>JANQRM010000072.1 GCA_028284565.1 Anaerolineae bacterium
ATCTTCCAGATTCCCTTCTACTATATCGAATATGGGCTGGCACAACTCGGCGCAGTCCAAGTCTGGGCAAACTCCCTAAAGGATCATCAAGGCGCGCTCGATTCCTATCAACAAGCCCTCAAACTCGGTGGGACAAAACCCCTGCCCGAATTGTTTGAAGCCGCCGGAGCCAAACTCGCCTTCGATAATGCAACGCTTGGCGAAGCCGTCAATCTCATCGAAACCACCCTCGATGAATTGGCAACGGTCTAGCTAATCGCCTAAACAGAAATAGAGTTGTCATTTTGACCTCTTGAAAGCTCCCCTCCTCAAGAATTGGGGAGGGGGAAGTCGGAGTGTTTACGCCCGACTGGGGGTGGGGATACATTGATAAGCCAAAAGAGAATTTATCACACAACCTTTATCATCATATTTCTCATTACCGCTTGCACAACCCAAAAAACGCCACCCCCGCTTCAAACCTGTGATGAGACCATCATTCAATCGGCGTTATCACAACTTGAGGATTATCAACCCACTTCGGATGGTAGCTTCGTCCATTTAGGATGTAGTATCAACTTCCCAAATCACCCGCGTTAATTCCTCAGGAAATCAGCTAAAACCATTCTATTCAGTTCTACTTGATTTTATTTTCGCTAGGCAATGCTAATTTCTGCTCCATTCAACAACTATCAAACAGCCACCTCACATCCTTCAAACATCGTGTATGGTGACTCTTCAACACATTGCACTTTATTGTAAAAGCATCCCAAAAATAACTAATGAAATGAATGGAGAAACCCATGAAATTCTATCGCAAAACTAGAGCTAAGGGTGATGCAATCGCGGCTAAGCAAATACTGCTAGAACGTCAGGGAAGCGTATGGGAAGGCAATAGTCAGAAAAAATTGCCTACAAGGATAGCCCAATGGGAAGAGGAAATTAGTGAACCAGAGATGGGGCGACAGCAAAAATTCGTATATGCCAAGCGCTTACTGGCAGTGATCTTAGGATTGAATGTGAAACCATAGACGATTGTACAAGAGATGAAAAAGCTGACTTTAAAACGGGAAAGTGACATCCGAACCAGTACAGAAAGGAGGCTGAAATCACGCCGACTTAGCCATTCATATCGAGCCAATCACCTACAATCTCGTACAAATCGAGCGTCTTACCATGTTCCCAAAGAGCATGGTATTTATTTGTGCCAATCTGTTCTTTCAACTGGTCTTGTAAACGGTTGATAAGAAGCCATCGCTCAAGCCATCCGGTTGAGCTGGCTGGATGGCTATAAGCCAGTGCGAGTATCTCGATGGCTCTCTCAGGCTCATTTTCCCTTGCGAATAGAATTGCCAATATCGGCAAGCACCATGTCATCGCGCCCTCACCTTGAACTTTATACCCAAATGTAAGTGCTACATGTGCGCTACTGCGTGCAGCCTCATAATCTTCATTACCACAGTAAGCTAGAGCCAGCGCCCAATCGGCAAAGAATGCTAAAAAGCTGGTTACAGCAATTTTTCGTCCCAAACGAGCTAATCGTATACTTTCGGTGTAGCGTTCTTCCAAACTAGCTATCACACTCAAAACGACTGACCCCATAGATAGTGCCACAGAAAAGTGGGTTTCCTTTGCGCGGTCAACCCCTTCGGTAACCCCATCTCCTGCAAGTTCTATTTTGCCTTGTAGAAGTTGGATCGCTCCCAATAATACATCTTGAAACCCTATCACCTGGGTTTGTAAATCCCCTTTCGTATTGATCTGTAGCATAATATAGTGTTCTGCCTCAGGCAGATCACCCATGATCATGGAATTAAAACCTAGATTGCCGATAGCATATTGACTACCCAGACGGTCACCCATCTGCTGCCAGAGTTTTAAACTCTGTTGACAGTACTCTGTGCTAACATGAATACCGTCTACCAAGCGTAAACACCCTCCCATAATATTCAATGTCCATGCGGTGTAAAAATCATCCCCTAGAGTACGAAAAAGTGTCAAACATTCATTGAAATACTGGACGGCTAGCTCATCCTGATGCTTGGTTTTGTGAATTTCTGCCAACTCGAAAAGACATCTGGCCATTAGTGCTTGATGTTCATGCTTTTGAGCGAGTTCTAAAGCCTGTTGCAGTTTAGCATGTCGTTGATGGGCTTTAGTTAAGGAAGACCATTTCAGTGTGCATTGATAGGCGACAAATACCTGTAGCCAGATGTGTTCCATTTCACTTTGCTTTTCGACAGCTTTTTCTGTTAGTGCTAGTAAAGCCGGCCCTTCCTGAATCTTGAAGCCAAAAATCGTAAACCAGGTCAAACACTCTAAAGCATTCGCTATCCATTCAAATTGCTCATGGTGCAAAGCCCATTGCCACGCGGTCTGTAAGTTCGCAAAATCAATATCAATATCAGATAAGGCTTCAAATTGATTCTGACCTTTAATATCAACTTCTCGTTCCGCTAACCAATTTAGAAAATACTGGCTATGAGCCTCTTGTACTGTCTCAGCTTCATCACTATCAAGCAGTTGACCTTCGGCATACTGACGCAAGAGTTCGTGAATGTGGTAGCGACCAAAATTATCGCGGGTGAGGAGTGCTATGTTGACGAGAACCTGAAGGACACGAGCATTTGTACCTGCAATGACTTGTGCCGCTTTGCGTGTAAACCCACCGCGGAAGACACTTAATTTCATGAAAACTTGCTGGTCAATTACTTGCAGTTGCTTCCAAGAATACTCGAAAATCGCTTGAATACTGTGCTGACGCTCTGGTGTGTCTCGCAACTCGCTTGCCAAGAAATCAACATTTTCCTGAATTTCATCGGCAATGTCTTTAATAGAAAGCGTATCTATCCAAGCGGTAGCAAGAACTATGCCCAATGGCATTCCCTGTGTTAGGCGACAGATGCGTGCTACATCATCCATGTGATTCTCTGTCAGAACCCAATCTGGTTTAACGCGCTCAGCTGATTGCACAAACAGTCTTACCGCATCAAACCTGAATGCATCATCCAGTGTTTCCCACGTAGGAACATCCATTCCTTTTAAGCTATAAACAGTTTCGCCACTCAGGTTCAACTTCTCTCGGGAAGTCGCCAATACACGGATATGAGGTGAAGCATGTAAAATCTCAGTGACAAGTGAAACCCCATCCAAAAGATGTTCACAATTATCCATGATTAATAACAGTTGCTTCTCTTTGAAAGATGTCAAAAGTTGTTGGCGCGGTTCACCATGTTCGGCTAGAAATTGAAGACCGATGCTACTTGCAATGTGGGAGACCATATGTTGTGAATCGGTGAGGGATTGTAAGGATACGAAAAAGATGCCATCTACAAAAGTGGTTTGTCTTAGTTCTGCGAATTGTTCCCCCAATGCCAAAGCGAGACGTGTTTTGCCCATTCCACCCGGTGCCAAAATAGTGATAAGGCGTTTTTGTTGGTCGCTGAAAAGTTGAGTCAATTCCGCTAATGCTTGTTTACGTCCGATAAATGGCGTGGTCTGTGCCGGTAAATTGTCTTTTACGGGTTCAGTAGCGTCATGTTCTTCCAATAAACCTAACTGAACTGCTTTCTCGGCAGCTTCTTGCCGATTGCTCACAGCCAATTTGCTATAAATCTGCGAGTTGTACCAGCGTACACTAGAGGACTCAATGAAGAGCTGTGAGGCGATTTCCTTGTCGCTGAGTCCTTGTGCTAGTAATTGCAAGATTTCAATTTCGCGTGCCTTCAGTTTCACAGTTGTTTTCTCGTATCAGACTCATCAACGAAGTAGCTCTGTCATCATTGTATCAAATAATATATACACAAAACGACTCATGCTATGTCTGTATTTTGTATGATATCCCGCATCCCCAAACCCAGTTTAACGGTGATACAGCGATTCATAGCAGAAGGTTAGAGATTATCAGAAAATCACATACCGAATCTATAGATGGAAGGTGAAGATTCTCTTCAATAGGTTGATTCATGAATCAATGTTGATTCGGGGGCTTGGTTACTCGTGATAAGCGAAAAGCAATCGAGAGTTTAGAGGCGGGAAATGGTCAAAAAAAGGGCTTTTTGGGGTCATTCAGGTCGTTTGCGAGGTTTTCGTGGATTTTTGTCCAGCCTTTTTGCGCCTTTTGGTTAGGAATCAATGTATGTTTTGGTTGATAATCCGTTAGAAAATCATCCCAAAATGATGGATTTGATGGTTTCTAAAAGATGTGATTCTTGATGTGCCAGCACTGTGCGCGGGTCAAAGAGGAGTTGTCCATCAGCAACGCGAGCGATAATCGGTGGGGATGCTTGGCGCAGTTTTGACATCACCTCATCGGCATTATCCACCGCAAACGCCAACAACTTGGTCGGTAGAGTCGTCC
>JANQRM010000083.1 GCA_028284565.1 Anaerolineae bacterium
GCATAGCTTTTGGCGATAGGCGATGGGTTGGTATCGGGGTTGGGCAGTGTGAAGGAGACCACATCATCCCGAAAATCTTGAATGATTGGCACGTGTCCCCATTGCAAGTACGGATAACTGGCTAGCAAGCCATCGGTTCGCGAGAGAGTGTGAATAACATCACCCGATTGGGTATCCATCACCGCTAGCCACCAACTGTCGCCACCGATACGATAAGTAAAAGCAAAGCGGGAAGCGGATACATGAAACCCCTGTGATGAGATGAGGATTTGATCGTCGGTATTATGCGAACCCATACCTGAATCTGGCAGTTGGAAAGTCCCCCGAACTGTATCGGCTTCGACTTCGTAGATTACCAAGCGCGGCGTATGGGTGGTTGTGTGGCGGGCAACATAGGCGAAGAGATTGCTATCGGGATGCACTTCAATTGTCGTGGGATTGCTTTCATCCGTTTCGAGGGGTAAATCTACACTATCTAGCACCACCCCATCTGCGCCTATCCGAAAAGCACGCCCTGCTTCCGGCTGATATAACCAGAAGGACTCGGCGCTTTGGGCGAACAAGGGCAGTGTCGCCACAATCAAACCGCAGATGTAACAACAGGTGTGCGATAAAAAATGAGTCATCATGAATAGGTAATGGTTTACGAATTATTCAACTATCCGATTGTAACCAAGACCCCGGCTCACAACCATTTGTCGAGCCAACGCTCATCCCACGATTAGGTGACGCTTTGCTTGATAATTGATGGGCGTTGCAAGGGAATAAATGGGGCGTAAATAGGGTAAAATCGTAATTGATCGTATCATCAAATTTTTGCACTAAGAACTGAGAATTTACACAGACACATAATATTAGGTAATGTACTAGGTAAGGCAATCCATATCAGAAAAATCGCGGTACGTTCTCAGTGTACTCTATAGTGAATAAGCATATGGGAGGTTAACTATGGCAAAAATATTCAGACATCGCCGTTTGTTACCCGATGAACACGTCGGCAATATCAACGACAATGGGCAAGTCTATCGAGAAAAATTCGGACGCGATGAATTTCTCGGCGCCGTCGATTATCAAGAAGGCAGAGTGCATGGGCATGTGTCTTTCGGGGGCGATACCTACTTGGGCAACATCAACGAGAAAGGTGAAATCCACAGCCATAAATCTTTCGGCTCGGATGATTATGTCGCACGAGTCAAAGAAGATGGCTCTGTCTATCGGCATGTCAGCTTGCGTCCCGATGAGTTATTGGGCAAAGTCGAGGGGATGCGTCACCCTGTCGAAGGCGCGGCGGCATTCTTTTTCTTCTTCCAAGATGAGGCAAGTAATGAACCCCCAGCCGAATAAGTGGGATGCCACCCTCTACGATGACAAGCACAACTACGTGGCGCAATATGGCGAAGGCGTGTTGCCTTTGCTCAACTCCCATGTCGGTGAGCGCATCCTCGATGTCGGTTGTGGGACAGGACAACTCACTGCGAAGATCGCCGAATCCAGCGCACAGGTTATCGGACTCGACCACTCCCCTGATATGATTGAACAGGCACGTTCAGCCTATCCCAACATTGAATTCCACGTCGATGATGCCACTGATTTTCACTTCCCTACCCCATTCGATGCGGTCTTCTCCAACGCCGCCTTGCATTGGATACATGAACCCGAAAAAGTCCTAAACTGTATCTGGGATGCGCTCGTATCGGGCGGGCGTTTTGTCGCTGAATTTGGAGGGAAAGGCAATGTCGGGCATCTCACCCGCGGGTTAATCGAGACCTTGGGTGAGTTCAATCTCCCAACACCGGACAAGCCCTTGTGGTATTTTCCCAGTTCCGCAGAATACGCGACCTTGATGGAACAGCAAGGTTTCCGCGTGACCTATCTGCATCATTTTGACCGTCCCACTCAACTTCAAGGCGATGAAGGCTTGCGCAACTTTCTGCAAATGTTCGTGCCTCAGTGGATAGCCAACGTGCCAGCTGAACAACTTGAAGCCTTCTTTAAGTTCGTCGAAAACCGCTTGCGCCCACATCTCTGGAGAGAAGATACATGGTATGCGGACTATGTGCGTCTTCGTGTAGTGGGGATAAAGCCTTGATTTATTGAGACAACCACACTCTCAAGCGACCATCGGCTGTCCCCACTGCCAAACCCAATGTCCCGCCCAATAATTCGACTGCTGAGAGGTTCGTCACAATTTCACCATCCGCAGACAACCGCCAGATCTCACGGGCACCCTCTGGCGTATGTTGCACACCAATCACTGTATCCCGCGCCTGATTCAGCACGGCAATTTCCAGCTGACCATCCCCATTGAAATCGCCTGCCACAGCCATATCCAGATTGCGCGAGCCAATCAGATGTGAAGTCGCCCCTCTGAGTTGTGCGACAATGTTGAGTGAGTTCCCATCGAATTGATAAAATTCGACCACGCCCCCGATATGCGGAGTCAGCACATCCACCAACTCATGTTCGCCATTGGGACCAAACGCTCCCCATGCCAGTTGATGTCGCCAACGGAAGCCTTGTCCAATTGCAGGACCATCGACCTCACTCGTGAATTTTGTGCCATCAAAGAGATAGGCGCGTATCTGTGCGCCCCGACTGCTGTTGCTGACTGTTGTGATGAGGTCGGCTTGCCCATCGTCATTCACATCTGCCCACATGGGAGACAGCCCCTCAAAGACATCTTCACCCGGCAAATCAACCCGCGCGACCACTCGCAATGCATCTTCGACGACTTCTACAATTAACAGTGTAGAGCCTTCTAAGTCATCACCCATGATGGCATGGACGTAACGTTGGTTCGTCGCATTGGCATAGAGCGCAACTTGCCCTTTTTCATTCATCACCAAGCGAGCATCCAATTGGGCATTTAGGGGCAAAGTCGAAACAGCTCCCGTTTCCCGTGCCAAGACCAAATCGCCCGATGCGCTGACGTAGAGCAAATCCACATCATTCACCGGAATGGGATGCGATAAAGGCGAAACCGTATCATCACTCCGCACGACATAGGTTCCATCCAATTGAGACACGCCAATCAACGGCGGTTGTGCTGGGGCAAACCAGCTCGCTTCAAATGCCAGACTGTTGCCACTGCCTTCCATCGTTACGTCAACCACTTGCAAATCGCCATTGTCCATCACGACATGCCAGATGGCAGTCTGCATGGCATAACCCACTGCCCATGCAGGTCGCCCACGTAAGGGAATATCGACTGTGATCACATCAGGGAAGGTCCCCTGTCCGTCAATGAGTCGGTTGCCATCCATGCGGTGCGATGTGAAGAAGTAGCGGTCAGAAAACAAGGCAGGCTCCTCGCTATCGTCTTGGGCGGATAGGGTCAGCATCATCCCACAGAGCAACAGCAACATCAAGAGATGAGAACGCATGGCATATCCTCTATTTTCCAAAAGCGTAAGGGCGGTTCGCTAACTCAATAAATCAATGGCGACTTGTGTCATTTCTTCAACGCTGACGGGTTTTATCATCAACACATCGCGCGGACCCAATTCTTGAGCGAGGGCATCGGCAACCATCGCATTAGCGGTTGCAATGATAATCGGCACATGGTCATAGGCTTCGCTCGCCCGAATTTGCTTAAAGATATAATGCCCCGATACATGCGGGAGGTTCATATCTAACACAATCAAATCGGGCTGGGCGGATTCAAGGGCTTCAAGGGCAGTGCGCCCATCATAAATCGCATGGGTATCGAACCCACCAATGGTCAGTGCATCTTGATACACCGTAGCGATGTTTTCGTGGTCTTCAATAATCAGTGCAAGTGGTTTGGTCATGTTGATTTAACTAGTGTCTGTCGCTCATTACAATAGCTTACTGTAGACCCCCCGCAATCGCAACACTTGGCTTGCTTTCAGTCAGACAATCTACCCTTTTTCGTGTAGGATAAGCAACAACTGACACCCTGCAAAGGATGACCCTATGTCCTATCATGTCGAAACCATATCTGTCGAATCTGCTTTTGGTATCACCATTCAAAATAAGCTGGTTGTCCATGATGCTCCTTCCAATAAGCTGATGGTTCTGCTACCGGGGCGGGGCTACACGATTAATGCACCATTGACCTATTACCTTAGCAAGATTGGATTCCAGCTGGGCTATGATGTGCTGATGGTGAATTATGGCTTTCATCTGACCCAAGACAAAATCTCCCTCGACCAAATCCCCTATGCTCATGCCGATGGTGTCCAAGCAGTGGAGCAAGTCCTTGCGCGCGGATATAGCGAAGTCTGCCTTGCCGGAAAATCGATGGGCACGCCTATCGTCGGAACGCTAACTCAGTCCTTATCTGTAGATAAGCTGTCGGCAATCTTGCTTACCCCGGTTCAAAGCGCAGAGGCAATGGTCAAGGACACGCCCACAGTGGCAATCATTGGCACTCGTGACCCCTACTATGCACCGGATAAAATCGAGAACACCGAGACGCTGTCATGGAAGGTCTATGATGGACTCGACCACAGCTTGGGCTATCCGGATAATTGGCGCGACTCCGTAACTGTGTTGCGAAGTGTCTTGGATGACTGTGAACATTTCTTGAAAGCGCAATCATGACCGAAAATTATTCTGTTCGATTTGCCACACCTGATGACGCTGAACTCATTGCCAACCATCGTTGCTGGATGTTTGAAGACATGGGTTTAGACCTAGCTGATAACATCAATGAAGTCTATATCCCATGGGTGCGGAATGAGTTGACACATGGACGTTATATTGGTGCGCTGATTGAAACGGATAGTAAGGTCGTTGCAGGGGGTGGCTTGTGGATACTAGAGTACCCACCACATCTCAACACGACGGAGACTACCCGTGCCTATATCTACAACATCTACACCGAACCGGCATATCGTCGGCGGGGCTTGGCGCGCCGGTTGATGCAAATCTTGCTGGAATGTGCGCGAGAACGTCGTATCCGTCATCTCATGCTCCATGCGAGTGATAAAGGACGGGCTTTGTATGAGTCGCTGGGGTTTGAGGCGAGTAACGAGATGGTCATGTTGTTAGATTAAACGTCATAAAAACGTAAGGGCGTACAGCTGTACGCCCTTACAAAATGTTACATAGATTGGTTGGATTAGTTCCCCGGAGGGGTATCGCCGAGTGTGAGGACGAAGCGTCCGACGGAAGCCCCATCTGCATCCACTCGATAGGTAATCGACGCATGTTCGAGGAGCGCCACGAGATTGCGGAGTGCCACAGCATCTTGTCCGGCTGGGATGATACCTTGTGCGACGGCTTCATCAATGAAGTTGCCAAGTGGTGCAAGGTTGGCATAAAAGATAGATTGTGCACCGGGCAGGAAGAGAGTACTAGCTTCGGCATAGTTGGGTGTATCGACCAAGCTACTTGTACCGACTCCCTCAATGGCTGGGCGTGTCCCGATGCCGAACAAGTCATCATTTCCTGCGATGATGATGTCTAAGGCAGAGTCATTCAACCCGGATTGCGTCCGCAAGTCAGTGAAGACCAGCGCATCCGCATCGTCGATATTGGTAGGCTCGGCTGTAATGTCGAAGGAGCTGAAGTTGATTTCACTTAAGCCAGCAATGACATTGCGAGGCGCACCCGCTTCACTGGAGTCGGCAAGCATCCCAAAGGCAGGCATGATGATGGTTTCGGGATGACGTTGTGCCGTGATGAAGAGCGCAAA
>JANQRM010000087.1 GCA_028284565.1 Anaerolineae bacterium
CCCAAGCCCAAGACAATCACGCCCCAGAACATGACCCGCGCCCGATTGGTGATGGTCAAATTCCCCAGCACCAGATTACTGAGGATATTCCCTAATCCATAAGCAGAAACTATCGCGCCGAAAGTCTGTGCATCGCCTTGCAAGATGCGCTCGGCTAAAAGGGGAATGCCGATGATGTAAGCCAGTCCCCAGACAATATTTGTCGATGGGATAATGACAAAGAAGACAAAGCGTAAATAAGGATGTTGTGTCACAAGGCGATAAGCATCTCGTAGTTCTTGTCGCATGGCACGCGGTTTGGCAGGGTCACGTTTGGGTTTCCAGTGGAACGAGGTGCTGAGGGATAAAATCGCCAGCATCGAGATGAAGAACGTGAGGGCATCCAGCGCAAACAAATGTGTGGGGAGCAGATTGGCTAGGACAAAGCCTGCTAGCATGGGGGCGGTTGCTCGTGCGATGCGCGCCGTGACATCCATTAGGGCATTCGTGGCTTGGAGTTCCTCCGCATCTTGACTAATCACGGGCAAGCTCGCAATCAACATGGGCTGGAAGAGTGCATTCAATCCCACATTGATGGCAGTCACAATCACCAGATGCCACAGACGCAATTCGTCCAATGAAGCAAAGAGAATGAGGATGAGCAAGACGAGGGCGCGCAATCCATCGACCAATGCCATACCCAAACGACGGTCTACACGGTCTGCGAGAATCCCGCCGAAGATGCCAAAGACAAGTGTGGAAAGCGAGCCAGCAAGTACCACACCCCCTGCCGCCGCACCGACTTCGCGCGTCGCAATCCAGACGACTGCAATATCATAGAAATTATCCCCAACAGCGGAAAGAACTTGACTCAGCCACAGCTTGCGTATCGGGGGTTTTTTTAGAACATTCAGGACACGGAAACGCCCAATCATTCGCCTGAATCTTCCCGATTCAGTTCAAACACAGCGGAATCGAGAAAGGCTTGCAATTCGTCTTGTGCCTCGCCATCCATGGCTGTTATCGGTTCAGTATACGCATAAAACAAGAAGGGAACGTTCTGCTCCCAGACGCCGGCGAACCATCCGCGTGTATCGGGTAGTTCATCAGGGCAATCAATCGCAGAGAAAATCGTGCCATTCGCTTCTCGTCCAGCAATTTCATAAATCTTTTGGACATCTGTGCCGATATTACATTCCGCCTCGACAATCAACAGACGCAAATATCGTAAACCGTCATGATAAAGATTGGGTTGTCCACTTTCGAGGA
Organism: Anaerolineae bacterium; assembly: GCA_028284565.1. Next base: position 1,249 of record JANQRM010000087.1, read on the forward strand.
AGGGGTTGCCAATGACATTGGGGAAGTCCCAGAGCATCACGATAAAGCCTTGTCCACCTGTTACAGGTCCCGTGTAGAAAGAGAAAGGGACGGCGCGCAATTCACCAATATCGCTAAACACGCGGATGTCATAACCAAATTGCCAGTCATCGGGTAAATTAAATTCGACAGGCGGGGGAACGGGCTCCCCCATGAGTGGGTCGAGTGGAATGGCAGTCTCGGATGGTATCGGCGATGGTGTAGCCGTCAACGGCTGGAAGGTCGGAGGCGGAGGCGGCGTGATGGATGGTGTCAGCGATGGGACAAGGGTGGGAATCTCAGTGGGTAACTCTGTTGGTGTTGCGGTTGCCGATTCAGTGCCACTACAACCTGCGATTAGTAGCGTGATGATACAATAACTCACTAGCCATTTACCCATTTTCCACACTATCATAACGTCTCCTGATTACATATTCAAAAGCGTAAGGGCGGTTCGCGAACCGCCCCTATATTCACATATGACAATTTTATCGCTACTTGGCAACATGAACAGACATATCTTTTGAAAAGGCTATCCGCCGTGACCAGCGCCCGCCGCCTCTGCGACTTCGTGCAATTCAGGCAAGACCAAGAAAGCGAGGGCAATGATGAAATACACCATGATTAGCATCAAACCTTCCAGCCAATTCGATTCGCCATCTTGACCAATAAATGCCGCAATCACCGCCGACCCGACCAAGACAATTAGCTCAAAGCTGGTAAAGACAAGTAACAGAGCTTCTTCATTTATTAGCAAGTTCGCAAAGACCAAGACGGGAGCCACAAACAAGGCAATCTGCAAGCTCGACCCCAAAGATATGGACAAGCTGAGTTCCATTTTGTTCTTGATAGCGACTTGGACAGCCACCAGATGCTCTGCCACGTTCCCGACCAATGGAATGATAATCAGACCGATAAATATTTCGGTCAAGCCAAGCGTTTCAGTCACGTCTTCAACTGCGCCGACTAAAGTTTCGGACATCAAGACGATGCCAATGGTGGCTAAGGCTAATACAACTAAGGATTGAGCCACAGTCCATCTTGATTCTTCATGTTCGCCTTCACTATGCCCGGTGACACTGCCTTGTGTAAAGCTGTAATACACGCTTGCACCATACAGCACGATCATAATGATGGCGACACCTTCACTCAGCCGTTCTTCTGCGACGAAATCATCTTGAATTGCCACATCAAACAGGGACGGAATTGCCAAAGCGAACACAGCTAGGATAATTAGTATCCCATACATCCCGGCATTGCGACGGTCAAAGGTTTGGATACCATTCTTCAAACCACCCAAGAATAAGCTCAAGCCCAGTACGAATAACAAATTTCCAATAATCGACCCCGTAATCGATGCACGCACCAAATCATTCAAGCCCTCTTGCAAGGCAAAGAGCGTAATAATCAATTCTGCCGCATTCCCAAGCGTGGCATTCAATAAGCCCCCAATGCGTGGTCCTGTATGAATGGCGAGTTCTTCTGTCGCTTCGCCCACGATTTTTGCCAAAGGGATAATCGCAATTGCCGAAAAGATAAATACTAACGAGGGGTCCAGAGAATCATGCAAAAAAAAGGCAATGGGTCCGAAAATCAACAATAAATACAAAGGATTCCGAAAGTCCTTAATCGAAAGGCCTTTCGGATTTGCGGTTGCTGTATCTGCCATGGAAACTGTCCTATATGTTGTGAGTCATGCTTGTCACTGACTATACACGTCATGCCGTTATTTGACAAAATCATGCACTGATAATAATATGCCGCATCTCTCTAATTCATATACCGAAATACATTTTGACACGCCCTATTGTTTGATGTAATCTCATAAGCTGAACAAATGCCCAACCAATCAGGAAAAGGTGGCAATGTCTGTTAATCGTAATACCAAACTCGTGATTATTGCCTTTGCACTTGTCGGTGCAGTGCTATTAGGACTTAATTATATGGCGACACAAGATGATTCTCGTGATGAAGCATGGCTATTTTGGATTGGACTGCTTTTACTCCTTGCACTCTTAGTCTGGTTATGGATGCGTCGGGATGATGCGGATTCGATACGCACAGATGCTCAGCGTAGAGCCGAAGAAGCCGCAGAATCAGCCAAACAACTGGCAGAGAAGACAACACAACCAGTTGATTTCCAGAAGATTGCGGAAGAAGCCAAAGCGACTAAATCGGTTGAAAAACCTAAGCCACAACCGACTCAAGAAGAAATTGATGCCAAAGTCGCGGGGGCAGAACGCAAATACAAAGAGGATGATGCCGACGATGTCGATGCACCTGCTAGCACAAGTGATGAAGCCGTTGCAACAGCAACTGTAGGAGTTGGTGAAGCTGAGGCGGAAGATACCCCGGCAGAAGAGCCTGTCGTAGACACACCAGCACCTGTCGAAGAAACCGAAGCCAAAGCACCTGCACCGAAGAAGCAGGCATCGTCCAAAAAGGTCAAATGGCAAGTAAAGGGTCAAGATAACCTAAAATTGGTGGAAGGCATCGGTCCCAAGATGGAAAAAGCCCTGCAAGCCGCCGGAATCGACACCTTTGAGAAGCTATCTCAATCCGATGAAGAAACCATCCGCGCCGCGATTAAAGCCGCCGGTATGCGTTTTGCGCCGAGCGTCCCCACTTGGGCAGAGCAAGCCAGTTATGCCGCCAAACAAGACATGGATGGATTACAAGCCTTCCAAGACTCCCTAACCGCGGGTCGTCCACCGAAGAAGTAACCCTCACACATTGCAGACGAGAACGGTTCACGATGTTGAGCCGTTTTGATTCCTTAAAAAGTGAACGAAAAATCTTAGCACCTTTTTTATAGTTATCTCCAACTGAGATGGAGCCCAACTAGTATACTAGAGACAATCAAGCTGGAGATTCCTCATGAAAAAAGTCGGTTGGCTATTCATTTTGTTCGGGTTACTCCATGTTGTGACCTTACTCGCACAGGGGGCATCGGAGGTTACAAACCTTCAATACACTCCCGATGAGCATGGGGTTGCATTCACAGTGGAACTGATCGTGGAAGGGTATAGGGAGCAAGAATTAGATGTCTATATGTGGTTTTATGATCCCGTTCAAGGCGACTATGTCTACAATCCCTCCGCGCATGAGTCGTTTAGAACGAGTGGCGATGCCCTCCGCGTGATTGAGGATATTCGCCCATGTTGTGATACAACGTACTACGCTGATGAGGATGGTCGTCTCGATTTTTATATCCCCTATAGTCAATTCCCTGCCGAAACGGAGCAGTTCTATCCGGTGGTCGTTGTATATCAAGGTTCAGAGGAACTTTTCCGCCGGAGTTTCCCTGATGATGTGCTGACAGTAGAACTTCCACCAGTTGTATTCCATAGCATGGATACCGAAATAACCGACGACAGCATTATTTATTCGCTCGATATGTCGGTGCATAACCGTCGGCAACAAGATCTAGAGATATATATCTGGTTTTATAGTGACGATTTGGAGGACTATGTTCGCAATCCCTCAGCACTTGGCGAATATCGCACCACCGATAACTTGGTCGTCGTGTGGGATACCATCCGTCCATGTTGCGTCGCGGTAAACTATACCGACTCGCGCAATTTAGATTTTGAGCTTCCGTTCCGTCAATTACCGGATGGAGCCTATGATTTTTATCCCTTTGTCGAGGTATACGAAGGTGATGAGCTGATTGGTCGACAAACTTTTGAAGATGCAGTACTCACCCATAACGACACTGAAATTCCTGTGCCAGAAGTCGGCGCGGCGATTCATGATATCAGCTATCAATTTGAAGAGGCGGGACTGCGGATGTTTGTCGATTTTGCAGTCAATGGCTATGCTGGGCAAAATGTTGATGTGTATGCATGGTTTCGGTCAGCGCAAACAGATGAAGTGCTTATAAACCCTCTTGAAGATGAAACCTACAGCAATACGGATAACCAATTACGCACGGCGACGCGCACACAGGCTTGTTGCGAGCAAACCGTCTACAACAATATGGAGTTATATATCCCTTACAATCAATTCCCATCGACAGACTATCGCTATCGTTACTATCCTCAGATTCAAATTGTCGTCAATGATGTTGACGTGTTGACAACCCGCTACTTCACCAATCAGCAAATTGAAGTATTAGGGGATGAAGCCCCTGTTGGCTATATTGTACAAATGACCTTTCCGAGCTTGTATGTACAAGAAGTTTTCGCGGGAGTGTCCTTGGGGTATCGCTGGGATGATGTGCTAATCGTTTATGGGATGCATGAAATTGACCGCCATGGCACGGTGGTTCCCGGTGACCAATCCTATTGGACGGAATCCGTCTTTCCTCGTAACCAGTATTCGCCAAATGGTGATGCAGTGTATCTGGATGTTTTGGCAACGAGCAATTTGGTGGTTGACTTAGAGTTATGGTCACTTGCCAATATTGACGCGACGCAAGATTATATCGACGGGTTAAAAGATGCGCGTCGGGTGGCGCAACGTGGCGCACAACGACTCATCCCCCGATTATTTCGCAGTGCCGCGACTGGGGCTTTGCGCTATGTCAACGGCTTCTTGCTGATTCAAGATATAGCCTCGTTGTTCCGGCAAGATACTGAAATATCGAGCGACTCACTCACATTTACCCCGAATCAACTCTTTGCCATGTGGCAAGACGAACAGAATAACCCCAGAGCAATACCCGCGAATAGTATTCGGCGACAAGACTTTGAGTTTCGTGGGGAATCTGCCTTGTACGAGGGGGATTTGATTTTTCGCATGTATGGCTATGCTGGACAGCGCGCAGTGGAATAAGTGTAAGGGAATCAAAAAAGGTGCCGAATAAGTTCAGCACCCGTTTCATGTTTTGATGTAAGAGATAGGTTAGGCTTCGGGAGCCAATTCATCTTCTTCGACATTTTCGAGGATAAGTTCGCCATCTTCATCTACATCAACCCGCACGACACTCGCAATCTGGAATTCGCCAGAGAGAATACCATCGGAGAGGCGGTCTTCGATTTCATTTTGGATGAGTCGGCGTAAGGGACGTGCGCCAAATTCGGGGTCATAGCCATTCGTCGCTATCCAATCCAACCCGCCATCTGTGATGTCGAGGGTAATCGCATGTTCAATCAACCGTTCGCGGACTTTGTTCAGTTCAAGGTTGACGATTTCCTTGATTTCGTCTTTTGTGAGTGAACGGAAGATAATCGACGCATCCACTCGATTGAGGAATTCAGGGCGGAACAAACGACGCAATTGATCCGTCACGTTCTTACTCATATCCTCATAGGCTTCTTGATTGTCCTTGTCATTATCGGTCAACACATTGAAACCCAGATTATTGCCCCTGATGACATCTGCACCCACATTGGAGGTCATAACGATAATCGTATTACGGAAGTCTACCCGTTTCCCACGCGCATCTGTGAGTGTGCCTTCTTCCATCACTTGTAAGAGCATATTGAAGGCTTCGGGATGGGCTTTTTCAATTTCATCAAAGACCACTATGCTGTAGGGACGACGGCGCACAGCTTCTGTGAGTTGTCCCGCGTCTTCATAGCCGACATAACCGGGAGGCGCACCAACAAGGCGAGCCACCGAATGCCGTTCCATGAACTCACTCATATCCAGTTGGATAAGATGCTCTTCACTGCCGAAGAGGAATTCCGCGAGGGCTTTCGTCAGTTCTGTTTTACCAACACCCGTGGGACCTAAGAACATAAAGGAGCCAATCGGACGGCGTGGGTCTTTGAGTCCTGCACGCGCACGACGGACCGCTTTACTGATGGCAATCACGGCTTCATTTTGCCCAATGATGCGCTCATGGAGTTTCTGTTCCATGTCCATCAAGCGTTCACTTTCGTCTTGTGCCATCCGTGTGACCGGAATGCCTGTCCACATGGCGACAACTTCAGCAATATCCTCAGCCGTTAAGCGGGGTTGTCCCGTTTCTTCATTCCATGAGGCTTGATACTCAGTCAATTGGGTTTCGAGCGCAGTTTGACGTTCTTCTAAATCACGGATTTCATCGTCGGAAAGTTGATCTTCGTCCTTATTCCGCAATTGTTCTTTAACATCATCCAATTCATCCATTACCCGTCGAACCCGGGCGGCATCGGGACTTTTGTACATCCGCAGACGAGCTGAGGCTTCGTCGATAAGGTCGATCGCTTTATCCGGCAAGAAGCGGTCTGGTATGTAGCGTGCGGATAAGTTGGAAGCCGCATCAATCGCTTCATCCGTAATTTCAACCTGATGATGTTCTTCGTAGGGGACTTTAATGCCCTGTAGGATTTCGATGGTTTCTTCTATCGTCGGTTCATCCACGGAAATTTGTTGGAAACGTCGTTCAAGCGCGGCATCGCTTTCGATATGCTTGCGATATTCATCAAGGGTTGTTGCGCCAATACATTGCAATTCCCCACGCGCCAAGGCAGGCTTAAGGATATTGGCGGCATCAACACTGCTTCCAGCAGACCCAGCACCCACCAGCATATGCACTTCGTCGATGAACAAAATGGTGTCGGAGGCTTTGAGTTCTTCGATGACTCGTTTCAAACGTTCTTCAAATTGACCACGATACATCGTGCCAGCGACGAGGGAGCCAACATCCAGTTGCAAGACACGCTTGTTGAGCAAGAGTTTGGGTGTATCTCCATTGATAATGCGTTGTGCCAGACCTTCGACAATCGCCGTCTTGCCGACACCGGGTTCACCGATGAGTGCCGGATTGTTTTTCCGACGACGACTCAACACTTGAATCACCCGTTCAATTTCCATCTCACGTCCCACCACAGGGTCGAGCTTGCCTTCTTGAGCGAGGGCAGTCAGGTCAGTTGCTAGTTGATCCACCATTGGGGTTTTTTCCCGATTGGACGAACTGCGTGATGGACGTTCCCGCGAGGATTGGGAGGAGGATTGGGTCGGGCTTTCTTGCAGGACTTTGCGTGTTTGCCGACGCACTTCTTCTGGACTAACTCCCAGACGACGCAGGACATCGAGCGCAACACCTTCTTGTTGACGTACGAGACCTAATAATAAATGCTCTGTTCCAATATAGTGATGCCCCATCCGACGGGCTTCATCCACAGCCAGTTCAAGCACCTTCTTCGTTCCGGGAGAAAGGTCCAGTTGGGAGGCACTTGAATAGGTCCCCGAATCAGAGAGACGAGTGACTAAATCTTCAACACGGCGTAAGTCCAGACCCAAGTCACGCAGAACTCGTCCAGCGACTCCGCCTTCTTCCCGCATCAAACCGAGAAGCAGATGTTCGGTTCCAATTTGACCATGTTGTAAACGCTCGGCTTCTTCTTGTGCCAGACTGAGGACCCGTCGCGCTCGCTGTGTAAAGCGTTCCATTTTATTCGACACGGTTCATAATCTCCGTATATTCCATCAGTTGAGAATGATTGTTTGTGCTTATCTTGGCAAGGAGGACAATGATTGGGTTGTGTCATCCTGTGCCAAGCCGAATGACTCTTGATGTGTACCTAGACCTATTATAACAGCATATTCTTGCGGGAATATATACCGTTTATCAATTCTTCATTAGAAGTTTGGTGCGAGGCGTTGACAATGATGCAACTCCTTGATGCTCAATTCATCATAATTCTTACGTCTCCAGACCTTTGAAATTCGGTGGACGCTTCTCGAAGAAAGCTTGAATACCTTCTCGCGCATCATCGGTCTTTGCCATCTCTGCGATTCCTTGCGTCTCATGTTCCATCTGTGTCTCTAAGGATTCGGTCATCGACTGGTACAACAGACGTTTCGCCACGCCAAAGGATTGCGTCGGACCTTGAGCCAGCATCTGAGCGAATTGGTTTGCTTCGGTGAGAAGGTCATCAGCAGAGACTACGCGATTCACGATTCCCCATTCCAGAGCTTCTTGTGCATTCAGGCGACGATTCGTTAGCGTGAGTTCCATCGCACGTCTCAGCCCGACAATGCGTGGAAGATAGAAAGTTGACGAACCATCCGGGGATAAGCCAATCGCCGTGTATGCCATCGTGAATTTTGCATCCTCAGAGGCTATTGCCATATCGCAAGCACAGACCAAACTGAACCCTGCACCACCAGCCGACCCATTAACCCCAGCAATCACAGGTGCATCCATTCGAGATAGTCGAGAGATAGCACCATGTAAATAGGTCGTGACTAACTTGACATGACTCGACAAATTCTCGGATGCGGTAAATGCGCCCAAATCTCCGCCTCCACAGAATAGTTTGCCTTGTCCAGTGAGCAAGACAGCGCGTACATCGGGGTTGTCATCACACACACTCACCGCATCGAACAACGCTTTGGCTAAATCCAGATTGATTGCATTCGCTGAATCAGGTCGATTGAGCATAATCGTCCCAACACCGTTCTTAATATCCAACAACACTGATTCTGAAGACATCATCAAATCCTTTCAATAGGGGCTAAACGCATCATATCAGGCGATGATTTGTCCTGCAACCTAGCCATCTGACTAGGCAAAAACTAGCCACCTTCAACCCAATTTTCGGTTAGTTTTCGTTACAATAGAGTTTCAATCTGCAAGACTCCGCCCAATAAGCAATCGAACACAGGGTAAGCTGATGGCTAAACAGACGGTGAACATCCTCGTCATTGATGATGAAAAAGTGCAACATCAAACCCTTCAAGATTTCCTTGCCTTCTCCAAACATTATGACTTTCAGCTCGATTGGGTTGCCACACCTTCTGCTGGGGTCGAGCAACTCCAATCACAGACTTATGATTTGTGTTTGGTAGATTATCATCTCGGCGATACGAACGGCTTGGATTTTATCCGTGAGATGAAATTACAGGGGACAACTATCCCCATGATTCTCATGACGGGTCAAGGGAGTGCAGAAATTGATAGTCAAGCGATGGAAGCCGGCGCAATTGATTATATTGAAAAAGCGCAGATGACACCAACCAATTTGGAACGCACACTGCGTTATGAATTGCGTCATGCCCAAGTGCTGAATGAACTCAGGAAAAGCGAATCCCGCTTCCGCACACTCTTACACACGGTTCCAGCTGGGGTCTTCATTATTCAGAATCAAAGAATTGCGTATGCCAATACCATGATGGGTGTGTTGACGGATTATAGAATGGATGATCTCATCGGTATGGACTTTTTAGACCTCATTCATATCAACATGCGCCCAACCGTCGGGAGTTGGATTCCCAATAATGAACGTTCCTCCTTTCCCTCACAGTCTGAAGCCAAGATGGTCACCCAACGAGGAAAAGAAATGTGGGTGAGTTTGATGATGTCTTTGATTGATTATCAAGGGTCGCCAGCGGTCATTGGTGCGGCGATAAATATCACTCGTCGCAAGCAGATGGAACAAGCACTATGGGAAAGTGAACAACGTTTCCGTGCCTTAGTCGAAAACAGTAGCGACTTGACCGGAGTTATGTCTGAGGAACAAGAGGTCACTTACGTCAGCCCATCAATTCGGCGGATACTCGGCTGGTCGGAACGCGATTTTATGGGCAAGGGTTTTGCCTTTGATTTGGTACATCCCGATGACAGACATCTAGTACGCGATCAATTTGAAGCACTCCTCATCAATCCCGACTCCAATGCACCTGCCCAATTTCGAGTCAAGAATCGAGCTGGAGCATGGCGTTGGATGGAGGCGATTGCGCGTAATTTGTTAGATGATGACAATATCGAAGGCTTTGTAACCAATAT
>JANQRM010000101.1 GCA_028284565.1 Anaerolineae bacterium
GTATTGGGTCGGTCATACATCGTTGTGTCTCCTACAGTCCATATTGCTCAATCAAGCGCAGGGATTCGAGTTGCATCTCTACCGAGCGTCGTCCTAGACTCGCCAGCTCTACACTTGGGTCTTTGCCAGAGAGATGGCGATTCGCCTGTGACATGCAGATGACCCCCCAGCGAATATCACCCATAATCTCCCACCATGTCACCGCATCCCGATTGACTGTCTCCCCACTGTAACGCTCATAAGCCATGATGAAGGTCTCGCGGTCACTGATGCCTCCATAATGCAGATGTCCCATACCAAACCGCCAATCCCGTCCACAAGGATAGCCGATGTCCTCTAGTGGGTCGCCGATATGCCCAAACTCCCAATCAATCACTGCCGTTAAGCCCTCTGCATCCACGAGCAGGTTGCCGATGCGATAATCCCCATGCACAAAGGTCCGTCGATTATCTGGGGGTAGATGGCGTTCTGCCCAGCGTAATGTCCATTCCCACACGGGATTCTTGATTTGCAAACTATCCAGCACCTCATAGGTCAACTGTACGACCTGTTGGGCTGGAGAGACACCATCCGGCGGGCGTTGGAGAAAGTCCAAATCATAGTTTTCGACATCCAGTGTGTGAATCCGCGCGAGTTGTTCCGCCAGTTGTTCGGGTAGTTTCTGGCGTGCCTGAGCGAGTTCGGGGAGTTGTACCACCTTGCGCCCGACTGAAATGCCCGGCACATAATCCATGATGAAGAAGTCACTGCCCAGCACCGACTTGTCCGTACAGAGCCAGCGCATCTTCGCCACTTTGACCCCATGCTGATACGCTGAATCCATCAGGCGAAATTCTTGCTCACGGGTCAATGCCGACTCAGACATCTGCGTAGGGAAGTCACGTCGCATCACCCATTGCTGAGATTCACCATCCAACGTCGCATCAAAGAACCACGTATCGCGTGATGCACCGCCAGCAAGTGGTTTGGCATTCGTAATCACGGCTTGCTTGCCACTTTGCTCACTGATAAACTGCTCTAAATTTTCTTTTAACTGATTAAAATCCATTCAATATGAACTTTCTATTTTGTGTTATTCTATCTCACCCATTCTTAGCACGTTAATCAGTTTCGGCACGAGGGCTTGGAGGCTATGTTGTGCCACCACATTCCGTCTCAACATCGAGCCGATTCGTCCGCGTCCATTATCGGACATCGCCAGTAGGGATTTGAGGCAGGTACGCAGTCCATCCACATCATCGGGAGAATCGATTCGCATGAGAGCTTTTTGGTCGCCGAGTAAATCATCAAAGGCGGGGTTGGATACGACGGTTGGGATACAACACGCCATGCTCTCTAAGGCGGCTTTATCGAACAAGCCCACCGGACTCAAATTCACGGCGATGGTCGCTTGCTGATACCAGTGGATAACCTGTTCGCGGGATTGTCGCCCAGCAAAGGTGACCCGCTGGCTCATGCCGAATTCATCTACTTTGGATTTGAGTTGATTGAAATAATCATCCGAGATCGAATCGGGGACATCACCAATAAACACAATATCTGCGTCGAGGTCTTTGGTGGCTTCAAGCAGAATATGTTGATGCTTAATTGGCATCAGGCGCGCGACTTGGACGATGGTTGGGCGAGACAACTTTTCCACCATGCTGTTGTTGACAAAGACATCTGTATCTATGCCGTGACCTAAGGCGCGCAGTTTGGGAGTCTCAATTGGGAAACTACTGGGTACAGCGGACACCACACGATTTGACAGCCGAGTCGCCCATTGGAGTTGGTGGGTTAGTTGTCTATGCGTATACCATAGCGTCATCGGCAAACCGCGTAGCCTCACCATCCCACCCCCCATCATCGCAAAGAGGGGCATCATATGGGCAAAGCAGGCATCATATTGTTGGGTGACGATCAAGCGACCTAATTTCCGATAGAAATTGATTGCTCGACGCGCTTCACTGTAACCCTTCTCGCGTCCGACGGAATAGACATTCACATGCTTGGGGACATTGACTTCGCCCGTTTGCATCGTGATGACATCAATCTGGTCAGCATAGCGCGCAAGTTCATCTATCCATGCGGTAGTGAAACCTAAGATGGGATCGGACTTATCCACCTTCAAATTGAACATCAAGAGGCGGAAATGCTTGCTCATAGGGACTCCGCGAGGTGTTGGAACATGCGTCGGTGTCCGTCGATATAGGCTTCGGCAGAGAAAAAGGAGTCCGCGAAGGTCTGG
>JANQRM010000104.1 GCA_028284565.1 Anaerolineae bacterium
ATACCGACTTGAAATTCAAGCGGAAGTTCTAACACAATTATGCATCCTGAATACGGTTTTTCAGCTCAGCAATTTGCTCAACTGAGTTTCCCAACTTAGCTAGTTGTTCTTCATAACGCTTTGCGAGGACTTCCAGTCGGCTAAAAATTGGCGTGAGAATTTGATTACCGTACTGTGTGAGACGATTACGTTCTTTTGTTGTCAAATCATCTAAGGCTTGATGATAGCTTGTTTCGAGTTTGTTCACACTTTCATTGAACTTGGCTTTGGTTTCTTTCGTCACACGGCGGAAATACCGAATGGTCGGCACGCTGAAAATCGCTGTAGCTGTTGCCCCAATAATGAAAGCCGGTAGAGCAAGTGGGGCGGCTCCGACACCAATCAACGGACCTTGTGTGGCAATCGCGGCAATCATCGCGACGACACCTCCGATGCTAGCTAAAGATGCGCGCCATAAGCCACTCATATTCTCGCTAAAAGTCTCTTCCATCTGAGCAACAACTTTGCCAGTTGAATAAGCCTTGAGTTCACTCTCAGCAATGTCGATGGCGTTTTGTAGACTCTCACGTTGTTCCGAATAAACGCCTGAATCCAGCCCACCAAGTTCTTGTTCCATCAAATCTTGAAGTTTATTGAGTCGTTCAATTACGCCGCGCCAATAGAGACGACTTTGGTCAATCACGGCATTGATATAATCACTTGTCGCATTGTTGATATCTCGCAAAGACCGTCCAATCACGACCTCTTGGAAGTCTGCTTGCAACTTTTCTTTGTTGACGGATCGTCCAATTTTACGAACTGTCAAATTCTCATCAATGAAACTGTTTCCGCGCTGACGAATACCCGCCAGTACAACATCAATCTCACTACTGGCACTTTTCATCTGTGCTTCTAATCCCAGCGATTGCTCTTGTAGCTCTTGTTTGACATCCTGTACTTTGGTGATGTCTGCGCTTACAAGGGCAGATTTGTTCGACAGTTCTGTCTGATATTTATCAACCAACCGTTTGGTCGTATCAAGCTGTGCTAAGAGCTTCTGTTTACTCGGTGGAGCTTCCTCATAGACTCCGCGCAAGTGGGCTTGTACTGCTGTTAAACCGGAATCGTTTGTCTCACCAGCTATTGCTTGTTTGGCAGAGACCATAAATATCAACGGTTCGATATTCAGCAGCTCCTTAACTTGTGATTCGACAAATCGACGTACATCAGCACGCTCGGCTTCGTTTAATAGATCAACTTGATTGACGACAAGGATGATTTTCTTGCCATAGTCTTTGGCGAGTTCCAAATAGAGTCGTTCCGACTCTGCAAAAGCGCGTTTGGCAGAGATAACAAAAACCACCAAATCGCTACGATGCAAGAAATCTTTCGCAGTCTTTTCATGCTTCTGGAAGACAGACCCTGTTCCCGGTGTATCAACAATCGCCACCCCATCAGCTCCAGTATTGGGATATTTCCACTCGCGGATGCCATCCTCGCGCACCATTGGCTTACGGTCTGGGGTTTCATTATGCCGAATGAGTTCAATAAACTCTGTTGTTGGCTTAATTCCTGTTGGCAATAAATCTTCACCAATCAGGGCATTCACAAACGTCGATTTTCCAGCATTAAACTCACCAATGACGGCGACGATAAAGAACATATCCCGCAAATCTTGGGCAACATCCATCAAGCGTTTGTTATCTTCAGAAGAGATATCGCCCAATTCGGAAAGAGTTGTAGCAACCTCTGTAATGAGCGCAATTTCCTCTTCTCGCAAAGCGACGAGTGGACCCTCAATGGTATTAATGGGACTGGTCATAGGTTCAATCCTAGCAATTTACGTTTGCCAAGTGAATTTAAATCGCCTTCAATGGCGACGATTTCTTGTTCAGTCTCTTGAAGCTGTTGTAGTTGCTGGCGATGTATATCCGTTTGCGCTTCAATCAATCGAGTCAGTGGCGCAATTGTATCTTTCCGCAGTTGCATTCCATAATCAATTTGCTTTTCGCCTGCATCATTGAGTATTTCGCTGTATTCCGTTCTTAATTTGTTCAGGCGATTAGCTAGTGCAGAATGCATCATGCGTCCACGAATTGGCATGAACAAGAAACCTGCGAAGCTCAGCAAAACCAAAGCAATAAAGAGAAATGCAGTTAATCCACCATCTTCGATATTGCTAGCCAATGCCAACAATGCGATCAACAACAAAATGACAATCGCTTGCCATGCCCCCAAATAAAGTAGCGTATTTTTTGCATCAGCTTCGATCCTTGCAAGTTCCTCAGTTTGGATTTTTTCAGCAAAGTCTTCCAATTGAGGGCGTGTTGCTTGCAAGTTTTTGCGGTCATATTGAATTGGTGCTTGAATTTCACCAATGACCTTATTCTGTAGATCACTGGGCAGGGCTTGTATTTCTCGTTGACCATACTTCACAAGGTCGTCAATATCCTGCATATCTTGTCCCTCCAATCGAGGAGCCAATTTATCAATTATAGTCGGTAATTCACGGACAGGCTCAAACACACCTTTATCCTGAAAAACAGATTTCAAGTAGCCCAAATCACCTCGACGGAAAAAGCGAGACAAGCGGAACATCTCCAACAGACCATTCCCCATAGACTTTAACGCACGAGAAAAGCGGAAGGTTTCACCGATTGCTTCTTTACTATGGTCAATCGTTTGGTCAAATTGTTGATTCACAGTCTCTTGAGTGGCGCGGAGTGTCTTATTCTGCTCTCGCTGTTGGGCGGCAAGTTGCTGGTCAATATTCTCATTTATGCTCTGATACTGATCCAATGTCCCCTGATTCGCCTTTACGACATCCAATGCAGACTGATGCACATTCTGGACGATTTGTAGCGGTGTCTGGAGTTTCTGTCGTAGTCGATTCGCATCACTCAGTTGTGTATTAATATATTGCTCCACCTGATGCAAACCACTCTCAATCCATTTTAGATTATCTCTTGCACTTCCAGCTCTTGCTTCATTACCCAGTTTGGCAGAGACCATCCAGATCGGCGGTTCAAGTCCCAGCTTATCTTTACTCTGCTGTTTGACAAACTCCAACACTTCGGCTTGCTCATCTTCTGTAAGCAAGTCTTTCTGATTAATCACTATGATGATTTTCTTGCCATATTGCTTGAACATTTGCAAGGATTCGAGATTTTTAGCGGTCATTGCTTGGGTTGCGAGCATGGCTAACATCACAATATCCGCCCGATGTAAAAACTTCTGTGTTGTTTCCTCATGCGATTGGAAAATTGATTCCAAGCCCGGCGTATCAACAAAGCTCACTTTTTTCAACAATGGCGAAGGATGAAACACCGTCTCCACTTCACCAGCCGAGTCCATCCGTTGTGGCTCATCACCATAGCGCAGAATACGAATGCGATCAGTTGTCGGCGTTGCACCAATTTTTAGCAAGTCCGCTTTGCCCATTAATGCATTGATTAAACTCGATTTGCCAGCATTGAACGGACCTACCATGACCATTAAAAAGGGATGGTCAGCATGAAACATCGCGTCCCGTACCTGCGCGACTCGCTCCTCATCCAACGCATCAATCTTCGGCAACAAATCCAATAGGCGCGTAATCAATTCATATTCCCGCTGACGGATGGCTTCATATTGGGTCACCAATTGAGTATCAAGCGTATCGTCTATCAATCCTCAGTCCTTAGATTGTTGTAGTCGTTTTCTATCCACACTTTGTTATACTATTCAGCATAGTCCGAATAAGAACGGGATGCAATATTCACTTCTTCCGATTGGGGAGGGGAAGTTCAATGCCAGAACATCAACTCGCACAACAAGCGCGTCAATTGCAGTTACTCAAAGCAATGGATTCCATCCGTGATTTGCTGGATATTAACAACAATACATCCGCAATGTTTCAATCCATTGCTGAGTTGTTACAACGTCAATTTCAATCCGATGCTGTTGCCATCATGTTGATGGATGACGACGGAAACGAGATTGAAGCACTTGCATCAATTGGCATGTCACAAGATCAAGCACACAATCTATGTCACCAGACTCTGCAATATCGTCAGCCCCAACCTGTTTCTGGTGCAATTTGGGATCATAGTCTAGGCGTACAGATTATTTTGCATCATGAACATCCCATCATGGGGGGATTTTTTGTTGCACGGGATGGGGAGCCGTTCAATGATGATGATATCGAACTCATGAAACTCGCCGAAGGACAAATCGACTCCTCTATGATGCAAGCCCGTAACATCTGGGAACTTGCCGAACGCAATCGAGAACTGGAAGCTATCTACCGCATTGACAAACTTGGCGATGACGCAACCGACGAAACGGCATTGCTCAATAGCTTCACTTCTGTCTTACTCGAACACTTCAATGCAGAATTGTGTTTGATTATTGCATCTCATATTGATAGTGGTGAAATGATTATTCGTGGGATGGTAGATAAGTACATCCTCCCTGCCGAAACACTCCAAAGCATCCGCGACTCGGCGATTGAAATCGACGAACCCCAAATAATACAATCACCAGATAATCTGCAATCCCTTCAATTAATGTCTGCACCCTTTATCGTTTCTAGGGAGCGACTCGGCGCAGTCGTCGTTGGACGCAATCGCTCATTCGACCATGCAGATAAAAGTCTTATCTATGCCATGATGAGTCAGATGGACTCTGCCGTTGTCAAATACCGTATGGAGCATCAACTTGAACTCCGCAATCGTGAGTTGGAAGCCATCTATCGCATCGACCATATCCGTGACCACGACCATGATTTCGATAGCATGTTGCAATCTGTCCTCACCGAACTTTGTAATGCCGTATCTTGTGAGACGGGCTATATCATGCTTTATAACAACGAAGAAGAAGAACTCGAACTCAAAGCGTCAACACGGGAAGGCTCTCTCGCAGAAGCTGACTATCTCGATACCATTCGGCGTATGTCTCGCCAAGCATTGGATACCGAAGAGGTGGTCTATGACAATGAAGCACATGGTCTCGTCCATTCGATTGTCTCTGTTCCTCTGATTCTCAAAAGTCGCGTGATTGGAGTTTTTGGAGCTATTAACAGTAGCAACCCTCGCGGTTTCTCGCTTGAAAATCGTCGGATGCTCAAAGCGATTACCAGCCAAGTGGATACTGCCGTTTTTGAACGCCTAGAACGCCGTCGGATGCGTCGCGTACTCAGTCGCTCTGTAGACCCCAAAGTTCTCGAAGCCCTGCTTCAAAAAGCTGATGATAGCCTACTCGCGGGTGAACGAGTCAACATGAGTGTGTTGTTTGCGGATTTACGAGGTTCAACTGAATGGTCAGAACGTACCGACCCCGAAGAGTTAGTCCAAATTCTGAATACCTTCTTAAGTATGATGACCGATGTCATTTTCAAGTATGGCGGTACGCTAGATAAGTTTGTCGGTGATGAGGTGATTGCCCTCTTTGGTACACCAGTTCAAATGGAAGATCATGCCTTTAATGCCGCCCGCGCCGCTTTGGAGATGCAATCTGTCCATAAGATGCTCATTCGGGAACATGCCGCACAGGGCAAAGAGCTTCCACCTTTAGGAGTCGGGATTAGTTCTGGCGAAGCGATTGCTGGTGAATTTGGACCGCCCATCCGTACAGACTTTACAGCAATGGGACGTATCATGAATCTTGGTTCAAGGTTATGTAGTGCCGCTGAAGCGAGTCAGATTCTTATCTCAGAGACCACATTGAAGATGCTCGGTGACCACGTTAAATTTGCCAATCATGAACCTGTGAATCTCAAGGGCTTAGGTGCAGTCTCTATTTACGAACTTTTGGAATTGGTCGAATGACACTCAACGATTCGATACGTTACGATTGTACTGAACTTTTTGTCGATAATATCCTCGTTGAGTCGATTGCCCAATCCACGCAGACACCTTTCTATCTCTATAGCCAAAGGCGCATCCTGCAAAATCTTCAAACAATTCAGGATATATTTTCAGGTCTTAATGCTTATATTCATTTCAGCGCGAAAGCCAACGCCAATCTGACTATACTCGGCACCCTCATCCAAGCAGGGGTAGGTATCGATGTCGTCAGTGGTGGAGAATTCTACAAGGCACGGAAAGCAGGTGCGAATCCTCAAGATATTGTCTTTGCTGGTGTCGGAAAAGGCGAGGCTGAGATTGCTTACGCCCTAGAAAATAACATCGGCTGGTTCAATGTCGAGAATGAATATGAACTAACACTCATTAATCATCATTCCCAACGACTCAATCGAACACCAAAAATCGCCCTTCGCCTCAACCCCGAAGTCACTGCCAACACCCATCCTTACATTGCTACTGGACATGGTGGGGCAAAATTCGGCCTTACTTTGGATGCAATCCAAAAGATATTAGCCAAACAAGAAGCGTATCCGGAGCTTGATTTTGCTGGAATCCATATCCATATAGGTAGTCAGCTTCAAGATATTTCTGCAACAAAGCAAGCCATCCAAAAAGCATCTGCCTTGATGCAACCCTATCCCAATGTCCAAACGCTGAACATAGGCGGGGGATTTCCAGTGCAATATCGCTTTGATGAAGCATTACCCTCACTCGAACACTTTGCTCAACAGCTCCATCCCTTCCTCAAGGACTTGCAAATCTTCCTCGAACCCGGACGTTCTATAGTAGGGGATGCAGGTATCTTGGTGACGACTATTCTTTATATCAAACAACATGCTGGACAAACCTTTTATATTGTCGATGCTAGCATGTCCGAACTCATCCGACCGTCTCTCTATCAAGCCTATCATGAAATTATGCCTCTAAAACAATCAGATGGAGATACCATAATTGTACAAGTCGTTGGACCTGTTTGTGAATCAACCGACGTTCTAGGGCGTGACCGAAAACTATCCAAATTACAACGGGGAGATAAACTCGCAATCCTCACCGCCGGAGCTTATGGCAGTGTCATGGCATCCAACTATAACGCCAGGCCCAAACCTGCCGAAGTCATGGTTGATATAGAAGGCGAGTGGCACATCATTCGCCAACGCGAAACTTGGGATGAATTGTCGTATTTAGAACAGAACTCGAGCAAAATAGGTAAAGTCAACTAACGTGAACCAAGTCTCTGAAATACTGATTAGCTATGATGCGAGAGAAGATTTCTCAGTTTTTTCGGATACATGGGATGCCAATCGCACAGAGATGTATTTGTTAAAGGAAAGTATTGTTAAACCTCTTTCAACAGATGTTATGGTTTGGGATAGTATATTTCACGTTTTGCAAATTTCATTACCAGACTGGGTAGGTCCGTGTCAAAATCTTTGGCAGGATTATTACAAATTATCAGAATTTCTTGCCAGTAAATCTATAAATAAACCATATAAGCACATTGCGATTACTCAACATATTAGCAAATCTCGAGAGAAATATTTGGCAGCGATTTATCAAACAAATCCTTCACGTATCGATCATCAGTGGCAACTGCTTGGATATGATATTTCTGATGAATTTCTTCTAAGTGGTTTAATGAATTGCGGTTATCGAGATGATGAAAAAATTGAGTTACAAAGTCATTGGGCTAAATTTTTGAATCAATTTCATCTGTTCTCTGATTTAGAAGTGGCAATAGAATTTCAAAAAATCACTGATATTCGAGTACCTGAACATAGTCCATTTAGTGTCTATGGAATCTATAGAATTTTGCCAAATAGTTAATGAAGAGAATCAAAAAAGACCCAGCTGGGGTCTTGATGCTGATGGAAAGACTTGAACTTTCGACCTCACGATTATGAGTCGTGCGCTCTAACCAGCTGAGCTACATCAGCATATGAAAGAGTAGCGGGGGTAGGATTCGAACCTACGACCTTTGGGTTATGAGCCCAACAAGCTGCCTCTGCTCCACCCCGCAATGTTAAATTTCTTGCGAAACAGCAGTCTATCAAACGTGTGTATCAATGTCAATATCGACTTGGGTTTTTAGGCATCATCAGCTTCAATGATTTGTTTTGTCACACGATTAATTTCGTCAATAGTTTTGCCTTTTGCCTGTTCAATTCGGCTCAAACGTTTTTGATATTGCCCCATCGCAAATCCAATAAAATCATTTACATCTAATCCAAACGGCACTGGATCATATAAGTCAAACACCTCTTGGATTATCGCCATAGTTGGCATCAATAGCGTATTCATTGTTGTTTCAGCCAGTTCCCATAACTGTGGCTTTTCCGCCACCAATCTTGAAATTAAGTAGATTCCATAGGCAATATGTCGTGACTCATCCTGCTTTAACAACTGGACGCCTTGCACTTGTCCCTGCATGATATTATTCCGTTGCAACATCGAAAAATATGCATGATACCCTGTCTCTGCCAGCACACCCTCCACAATCATGTTATACGTCACCGAAGCCTGAATTTGTGCCTCCGCCGATGAATCGACCATCAATCGATCCAGCGCACTTGGCAAGGCTTCATAAAACACCGCGCGATAATTATCCGTATGATAGTGACTCAATTCCTGATCCGCGACTTCCAATACCTCGTCCAAAAATCGACGGAAAAAATCAGTATGTTTTGCCTCTTCCCATAGAAATGTTGTCAAATACATCTCTTCTTCCAACCGACCTTCTTTAGCAATTACCATGATTAAGGGCAATAAATCCAACGTCACTGCTTCTTCCCCAGCTACGAACAGTGAAGTCAATCGCAAAATGACATCTTTTTCCTCATCTTCTAACCTCTGCCAATCGACTTTATCTTGTGAAAAATCAATATCACTCGGGTTCCAAATCCCAAATTTTTTCGCCTTTTCATACAAACGCATGGGTGGTAGATCACGATTTAAGCCCTGTGTTGTAGTGATAAATTTATGATGCTTCGATGATTCAATCATGAGTTTCCTCGACAGAATGCTATAATTTCAAAACGCCATGTTACAATAAAACAAAAACCTTAAATGTCAAATAAACCAAAACATGACCAACCTGAATCCGAGAATGATGCCGTCGGCAAACTCCTTGATATCGTTGGAAAAATCCTTGGAACAAATGACGATTTAGATCAGAATATCGACCTCTTTGAATTAGCCATTCGTGCCATTTTTTTGATTGTTATCATAACCATCGCCCTCATCATATTTGGCATATTGTTGGATGCGATTTTTTAGAATTGCTTCTAGGTATTTTTCTCATTTTGCAGTACAATAATCGACCTCAACGAACACACGTTCTGTACAAGGAGTTCTGATGCCCCAATTTGAAATCGTCTCTCCCTTTCAACCAACGGGTGACCAACCCACAGCTATCCAAGGACTTCTGCAAGGCATAAATGAAGGACATAAGCATCAAACTTTACTTGGTGCTACCGGAACGGGCAAAACCTTTACCATCGCCAATATTGTCGAAAAAACACAGAAACCAACTTTATTGATTGCCCATAACAAGACTCTCGCCGCCCAACTCTATGCGGAATTTCGTGAAATCTTCCCCAAGAACGCTGTCGAGTATTTCGTCAGTTATTATGATTACTATCAACCCGAAGCTTATGTTCCCCGCCATGATCTTTATATCGAAAAGCAAACAGACATTAATGAGCAGATTCAACGTCTTCGCCTAGCCACATCTGCCGCATTGTTCTCTCGCCGTGATGTATTGATTGTCGCATCTGTCTCTTGTATCTACGGTCTCGGTGATCCGCAAAGCTGGCGTAAACTTACGGTTGAACTTGAAGTTGACAAAGAAGTCCGCCGTGATCGCATACTCCGTGACTTGGTTCGTATCCAATACACACGAAACGACCTAGAACTCCGACGTGGGACTTTTCGTGTTCGTGGTGACACCTTAGAAATCGTTCCCGGTTATGCTGAATTTGGCTATCGAATCTTCCTCTTTGGTGATGAAATCGAACGCATCGTTGAATTCGATACCCTCACTGGCGAAATCATCGCTGACCACGATAAGGTACTCGTCTTTCCGGCTCGTGAATACATCACAGATGAAGATAATGTTCGGCAAGCATTAACCGATATGGAAGTTGAATTAGAAGAACGCCTCGCTGAACTCAAAAAAGAAGATAAACTTGTCGAAGCCCAACGCCTCGAACAACGCACCCGCTACGACATCGAGATGATTCGAGAAGTTGGCTACACATCAGGCATTGAAAACTATTCCCGCCACTTTGACCAACGCCCAGCCGGAAGTCCCCCTTATACCCTTGTCGATTATATGCCAGATGATTATCTCCTCGTGCTAGATGAAAGTCATATGACGGTTCCCCAATTACGCGGTATGTACAATGGTGACCGCGCCCGTAAGCAAATGTTGATTGATTATGGATTCCGCCTGCCTAGTGCTTTGGATAATCGCCCTCTGAAATTTGAAGAGTTTGAAGCACGCATGAATCAGGTGATTTATACGAGTGCGACACCGGGACCTTATGAGCATCAACATAGTCAGCAAGTTGTTGAACAAATCATCCGTCCAACAGGCATTCTTGATCCGCACGTTGATGTCCGTCCAGTAGAAGGGCAGATTGACGACTTACTTCAAGAGATTGCCCTTCGTGTCAAAAATGGTGAACGCGCACTTGTCACGACCTTAACACAACGTATGTCAGAGGAACTTGCAGGCTACCTGAATGAACTTGGTATTAAAGGGCAATATCTCCACGCCGAAGTCGATACCTTAGAACGTGTCGAAATCCTCCGTGATTTACGAATGGGCGTTTATGATGTCATCGTAGGGATTAATCTACTCCGTGAAGGTTTGGATTTACCCGAAGTCTCCCTTGTCGCCATTTTGGATGCCGATAAAGCAGGCTTCTTACGCTCCGAGTCAGCATTGATTCAGACCATCGGACGCGCCGCCCGCCATATTGACGGCAAGGTCGTCATGTATGCCGATAAAATGACACCCGCGATGCAAGTTGCGATAGACGAAACCAACCGCCGTCGCGCTAAACAAGATGCTTATAATCAAGAACACGGCATCCAACCGAAGAAAATTGTCAAAGAAATTCGTGACCTCACAGACCGCCTGCGTTCCATGAGCCAAGAAGCCTCTACATCATCAGGTGGTTCTGGTAGCATTGACCTCGAAGCGATCCCTACAGGCGAACTGAATCGGATGATTAAAGACCTCGAAAAAGAGATGAAGAAAGCTGCCCAATCACTCGAATTTGAAAAAGCAGCGGCATTGCGTGACCAAGTATTTGAATTGCGAGGTATGCTTGCCGAACAACAAGGTGCAGAAGGCGATTTACTACTCGGCTAATTACAGCTGATGAATGGATTTGACTTCCTGAATAACTGACTGAATGTCATTGTCGGCATGCTTAGCATTGCCATAAGGGTCGCTTAGTTCATCATCATCCAATAACGCATGAGCAATATTCCGCCAACCATGTGACAACGCTTGCAAGTCATAACCGCCTTCCATCACGAAGACGATGTTGCCATTACAAATTTGCTCTGCCATACGAATAAGCTCTCTGGAGAAGTGGTCATAACCACTTAAGGAGAGCTTCATGTGAGCTAAAGGGTCAACCCAATGAGCATCAAACCCAGCAGAGACTAAAATCAGTTGCGGTTGATAGCGTTCTGCCAATGCCCAGATGACCTCTTGAAAAATCGCGTGATAACTTGTATCCCCATAACCACCAGATAAGGGAACATTCACAGTATAACCTTCGCCAGCTCCTTTTCCAATTTCTTTGATATCACCCGTGCCGGGATAAAATGGCGATTGATGAGTGGAAATAAACAGCACTTGATTGTCCTCATAAAAGACATCCTGTGTGCCATTGCCATGATGCACATCATAATCGACAATCATCACGCGCTCTAATCCATAGGCATCCAGCGCGTGTCTTGCGCCAAGCGCAATATTACTCAACAGACAGAATCCCATCGGGCGAAACGGTGTGGCATGATGACCCGGCGGACGTACGACTGCCATCGCATTATCGGCATCGCCTTTGAGGATAGCATCCACTGCATTAATGACTCCACCTGCAGATAATCTCGCCACCTCGTAAGAAGTCTGTAGAGCATAGGTATCATTGTCAATCATGACGATTTTGTCTTGTTGTGCGACCCATTGCAACGTGCTGAGATGTTCGGAGGTATGAACCTTTAGTATCAGGTCTTCGGAGATAGGCGAGGCGGTGATTGCCTTCATCCGATTAATCAGATTTGCCTCTTGCAATTGTTGCCAGACCGCTTCAATTCGTCCGGCATGTTCAGGATGACCTCGTAAATCATGTTCATTATATCGTGGATGGGTGATGTATGCTGTAGTCATATACTATCGCCAAAACTCATTTTGCCTGTACACTGTAATCAATACGAAGTTTAAGTACCATACCGATTTTGTGAGTATAATGGGACTTGTGAATGAGTCTGTTAAAGCGAATACAAAAAACGAATCGTAGAAGCCAGAGAAGGGGATTTGGGACATCACGTCGCAAGGGCGGTTCGTCATTCGGTTTTACCAAACCAAAGAAAAAAGACAAAGGCTCTGATATGCGGTATGAACGCCTTGTGGAATGGGCGCGGGACGAGTGGGAAAAACGGTATCCTGAACAAGAATATGTGACGATTTGGGCATCGGCAGAGTGTAGTAACAAAATTGCTCAAAAGCAGGTCAAACCGGGACGCAAGCTCAAAGGCAATGTTAAATACGATGGTTGGGAAGAACTCGATTGCTCCGTGATTGTTCCAATTAGTGACTATGGGAATCGTGGGCGAAAGATGGTGTTGACAGCAACAGCCGGAGCTTACTTGTTTAACTTCATTGGGAAAGATGACGAGTCCTTTGAAGTCATCTACGCTAGCTCCTACTTCGATGATGATGTCCAAGATTTAACAGCAGTTGCGCTCGTCCCACCTGACCGATTGGATACATGGGCATCTTTTGAGTCGGCTTGTGCCAAAGCGGTGCGCCCGCGGATACGCCGTCGGCGGGATGTCTATATCATCGGCGGTACAGATGCCTTCTTCGACCCGACGGTTGAATGGGAAGATGTTATTCTGTCCGACACACTCAAGACAAATATTTTTGATGATGTTGAAGCCTTCTTTAGCGAAGGGGTGGAAATCTATCGAACTCTAAAACTTGCGCCATTCCGCAAACTTCTGTTGGCAGGTGTTCCGGGGACGGGCAAGACGATGCTCTGTGCTGCGTTGGCAAAACACGCCATTAGTCAGGGACGGATTGTGGTCTATGTCTCTGGCTCAGACCGCGATGGCGCAACCTTTGAGAAGATTCAACGTGCATTCCAAGCGGTTGCATCTGCGCGCTTCCCGACATTGTTGATTGTTGAAGAGATTGATGCATATCTACGAGGAGATGACAAAGCTCGTATCTTGAATGTGTTGGATGGGATTGAGTCACCCAATAACCCAAAAGGAACCTTACTCCTATCCACGACGAATTATCCAGATGCCATTGATGACCGTATCTTCAAGCGTCCGGGGCGTTTAGACCGCATCTTCATCATCCCGACGATTGAAAAAGAAGCGATTGCGCTCGACATGCTCAAGCATTATATGGCGGAGCAGTGGAAAGATGAGCATCAAGATGTTGTGCCGGATTTGGTGCGCCAGCCGGGAGCATTTGTACGCGAGGTTGCACTGCATGCTCGGATGTTGGCGGCACATGAGCATCGGACTGATGTGACGTTGGGGATGCTACGAAAGTCGGTAGATAGTTTGGTAAAGCAAATGCACCTTGATGGTGATTTCTTGTCACAGCGGAAACCCATGGGCTTAAGTACAAATGGCGCACGTAAAGACCGACGTGGACTTGGTGATTTTGACTAGTCCGTATTAGGTCGCAGTATCTGATACTCGAAGCGGTTCATTTCAATGATTCGGTCAATTGAATAGTATTGTCCGATGGCTTCTAAAACAGGTGTTGGATAGAATTGTGCGCGGAGGATAATCAGCCCAAACTCCTGCTGACGAATCATGCTAAGTAGGGCTTCTCCATCATACTGGCTAGCGCGGGATAGGTTGAGTAATTGGGTAGGGTTAGTGATGACATCTCGACTTGCGACAAGGCTAAACCCAGCTTCTTCACTCATGACTGGTTGTGATTCTGCCTTCATGAGTTCAACGATTGTATAACCCGCTTCAATATCATCTTCAGTTACCAGATACCCGATATTCGCATACCCCTCGACATCAAAACTCGCCGAATCAAAGAAGTTGTCACGGATATTGGGCTGTATATTGGCGATACTAGAGATTTGCTCAAAGATGAAACCCTGTGTCGGCATATGCCAGACTGCCCGCGCATAGCCAATGTAGAGTAGGGGAATGATGAGGAATACAGTTGGGATAAAGGGTAATCGCCCAATGTTGATTCGGTGTAAGGCTTTGGAAAAATAATTCGTTGGTAAATCCCATTTCCCACCTAATAATCGAGAGAAGAAGATACCACTTAAGATGCACATGCCTGCAATCGAAGTGGCAAAATAACTATCGCCTGCGCCCCATGTCCCAGAGCCAATCCCCCCTAAAATCGTGCTGACAATGAACCAGATGCTATAGAGTGAGAGGCGTTCAAAATAGAGTTCATAGATGAAGTACAGGATGGCTGGAATCAGCAGAAAGCCGTGCAATTGAAACCACAGGGCGAATAATCCAAAGGCTTGGAGAGGTTTGAATTCATTCACATTGGCGACGATGGTTTGTATCCACCATTGCCCATCTGTTGCGATATTGAGGTAGAGGAATATCAGCATACCAACCAAAACAAATCCCATCCCCCACAAGATGGCGCGACGTGGATTGCGAATGAACATCCAGATTAAAATAGCAATCGCACTAGTCGCAGCGAGTTGTTTGGTGTAGCCAGCTGAAATGAGCATGAGCAGACCAATAGTGATATTGCGCTTATCTTTCTGTGGAAAGGCGCGCACAAGGATGACGACAGCTACCGTCTCAAACATCACCATTGTCATATGTTGGCGGACAAGTGGACCGATGTGATAGATAAAATTCGATGCGAGGAAGGCTAACCCTGATAAGATAGCAATTGATCTGATTTGTCGTCCATCACGATAGACCGCATAAGCAATCAGGCTGGCTGTGATGAGTGTTCCTACAAAGCTGAGCAATCGTCCATACCAATAGGCATTACCAAAAACCCAGACAAAAGGTACAGCAATGATATGAAACATGGGGGGATAGTTACTGCTGTAGAAGGGATAGGTTTCGGTGTCTTGATAGGGGAATTGCCCCTGACTGAATAAGATTGTATCGACGAGTTCAAAGCCTTCTCCCTGATCATAATCGAAGGGAAAGTTGAACAGGTTGATGGCGTAGACGAAATAGACAATCAGCAAGAAGCCAAGAAGAAGAAAGGCAATGCCGAGGAATAAACGATGCAGATTAATGAATGGCTTTGAAGGCATCAGGCAGGTTCATCACCCAGTGGGATGAGGGTTGCGCCTATGATAGATGTGATAACCATTAGCCCCAGTGCAAATAACTGTGCAGGACCAATGCCTCCATCGCGTCCTGTATCCAACACATCAATGGAGAGAATGCCAATAATGCCAAGTATGCCAGTAATCAGCAGAAACCAGCCGAGTTGTTTTTTGGTGATGGTGAAGTCGTCACTAAACATGGGCGAAAGTCTAAAATAGAAGAATAGATCTGACAAGCGAGAAGTCCTTTTGTGCAAGTTGCCAACGCAATCCTCTATAGAATAACCATAGCCGAAGATTTGTCTCCATGTTATCCTGTTGCATTCTTATCGTGAAAATTCATACAATCCATTTGAATTTGACTTACTTGTCTGTTATGATTAAATTTGACCTCTTTTGAACCCTAAAGAGCAGTAGGAGAAGAACCTCATGATGAAAACGCACAACTGTGGCGTATTACGTGAAGAGAACGCTGGCGAAGTCGTGACTTTGTCCGGCTGGGTGAATCGGCGACGCGACCAAGGCGGCTTGATTTTTATTGACTTGAGAGACCGTTGGGGCATTACTCAAGTGGTTGTTGACCAAGAAGGCGCTCCTGATGCTCATGAGGTAGCGGATAATGTGCGTAACGAGTATGTCCTAAAAGTACATGGGAAGGTGCGGATTCGTCCAGAAGGCACTGCCAACCTTGACCTGCCGACAGGTGCGATTGATATTGTCGCGGATGAGATTGTGTTGCTGAATAAATCGCATACTCCGCCATTTTATATCAACAAAGATGAGCATGTGGATGAGGCTCTGCGGATGCGTCATCGCTATTTGGATTTGCGTCGAGAGCGTATGCAAATCAATCTGGTTTTGCGTCATAAGACGGTCAAGTTTATTCGTGACTTTTTGGATGAGCGTGATTTTGTTGAGATAGAAACACCGATTTTGTTCAAGGCAACTCCTGAAGGTGCGCGGGATTTTTTGGTTCCTAGTCGCTTGCAACCGGGTAAGTTCTATGCGCTTCCACAAAGTCCCCAGCAGTTGAAGCAACTTTTGATGGTGGGTGGATTTGAACGCTATTTCCAGATTGCACGATGCTTTCGTGATGAGGATATGCGTGGAGATCGTCAATTGGAGTTTACACAACTTGACCTCGAAATGAGTTTTGTCGAGCGTGAAGACGTGATGAACTTGATGGAAGACTTGGCGATTTCGATTGTGGAGACGCTAGCGCCTGACAAACCCTTGATTACCAAACCTCTGCAACGAATTTTGTATAAAGATGCCATGGAAACGTATGGCACAGATCGCCCTGATATTCGCTTTGACCTGAAAGCCATCGACATCAGTGAACTTGGTGGCAAGAGTGCCTTTCCTGTGTTTGTGGATAATGTAGCCGATGGCAAGCCGGTGAAGTGTATTCGTGTGCCGGGTATGGTCAAGGATATGAGTGGAACCAAGTTGCGTAAAGTGACCAAAGACTTGGAGGCACTGGCGCGGAGTGCTGGTGGGAAGGGCTTGGCATGGTTGACCATCCCTGAGGATGAAGAGGGTGAAGTAAAAGGTCCGATTGGTAAATTCTTCTCGGTTGAGCAGAAGCTGG
The DNA here is from genome assembly GCA_028284565.1 of Anaerolineae bacterium. The sequence continues at coordinate 16,956 of JANQRM010000104.1, forward strand.
AATTGCTTTCCTGTCTCGGTGCTGAAGGCGGCGATTTGCTCCTGTTTATATCGGATGAGCATGAGACAGTTTACGCTATTGTAGACAAGTTGCGGACGCATCTTGCTAAAGAACTCGAATTGGCAGACGAGAATGTGTTGGCGTTCTGTTGGGTGATAGATTTCCCCATGTTTTATTGGGATGAAGAGCATCAACGTTGGGACCCCTCACAACACTTGTTTACGATGCCGATGCCAGAAGACTTGCCTTTGTTGGATAGTGATCCCGGCAACGCGCGTGGTTCGCAATATGACCTGATTTGCAATGGTTATGAAGTGGGTGGTGGGAGTATCCGTATTCATGACCGTGCGATCCAAGAGAAAATCTTCCCACTGATTGGGCAGACAATGGATGATGCCAAGGAAGAGTTTGGGCATATGCTGGAAGCCTTTGAATATGGTGCACCTCCACATGGAGGGATGGCGTGGGGGATTGACCGTCTCGTAATGTTGCTGGCTGGTGAGCCGAATATCCGCGAAGTCGTGGCGTTCCCCAAGACGCAAAATGGCGGGGATGCCATGGCACATGCGCCTTCAGTGGTTAAACAAGACCAGTTGGATGAGCTTCATATCGCGTTGAATTTGCCTGCACCCGAACCCGAAAAAGAAGTTGCAACAGAGGGGTAATTCCCCTCCATTGCTTTACACAATATCTAGCTGGCTTCTTCTGTATTGAAGACAAAGGCATGTACAAGCCCGCCGATTGCCCCACCTGCGAATAAGCCAATGAAATAAGCTGGAACATAGCTTAAGTCTCCGGCGGCAAGCGCTGGTCCAAGTGTGCGCGCTGGGTTGAGCGATGCCCCTGTCAATGCGCCCCCTGCGAGGATGCTTCCTGCTAAGGTGAAGCCGATTGCGACCCCGGCGAGATTGCCTGCCCGTTTGAATACGGCGGCTTGAAAGACTGCACTAACTAGGAAGAAGGTTAAGATGGCTTCGACAATGGCGGCACTACCGACTGCTATGTCTGTCATTGCACCCTTAGTTGCACCATAATTATATGCAACTTCCTCACCGAGTAGTGAGACAGATGAAGCTGAGTCAGGCGGAAAGACACCGACGAGGACAAAGGCAGCGATTATCCCTCCAATGAACTGAACAACGATGAAGATAGCGGATTTGGTCGCATCTTGTTTGCCACCGACGAGCAAGCCTAATGTGACTGCTGGGTTGAATTGTGCGCCGG
>JANQRM010000116.1 GCA_028284565.1 Anaerolineae bacterium
ACCATGGATGACGATCTACAACATCCGCCAGAAGAACTTCCTGAACTTCTAGCACAACTAGAAGCTGGATATGATGTCGTTTATGGTAGCCCATTCAAAGAACGTCATGGTTTTTTCCGAGACTTAGCCTCTCAAGTGACAAAGATTGTGTTACAGAATGCGATGGGAGCTGAAGCCGCCCGAAATATGAGTGCATTTCGCGTCTTTCGGACACAAATTCGTCAAGCCTTTGATTATTACAACGGTCCCTATGTCAATATTGATGTTTTGCTGACATGGGGCACAGCAAAGTTCACATCCATTAAAGTCCGCCATGAACCTCGAACAATTGGTGAATCCAACTATACATTTTCTAAATTGGTAACACATACGTTCAATCTTGTGACTGGCTTCAGCACCTTGCCTTTACGACTTGCCAGTTTTATTGGATTATCCCTTACAATCTTCGGCTTAATCCTATTGTTTTATATCATCGTGGTACGTCTGATCATTTTGCAGGTTGAAGCGATAGAAGGTTTTACCTTCCTCGCCACCGCGATTACGATTTTTGCTGGCGCGCAGATGTTTATGCTTGGAATTATTGGAGAATATCTAGCGCGGATGCACTTCCGCATGATGGACAAACCTCCTTACATCGTAGATAAGACCATTGCTGAAGGCGAAACAACCCATAAACCTAGTCAGAAAGAACACTCCTCTTCATGAACATTGTCGTTTTATGTGCAACTCATCGAGGTTATTTATTTCTCAAGAAACTCAATGCATTAGCACCTGATGCTAAACTCATCGTCTTTAGTTTCCGTGAAACTGCATGGGAGCCTCCTTTTCTCGACAAAATTGAACGCTACATAAACAACATCAACGGAACTTTTTATGAGGCGCGCAATGTATCCCATGCAAAATGGGAATCTTTTTGGAATGATACTGATATTGACCTGATGTTTATGGTCAGCTGGCGATACATTGTCCCTAAAGGCATTTATGAACGCGCACAGTTAGGAACTTACGTATTTCATGACTCTTTACTCCCTAAATATCGGGGATTTGCCCCGACAGTTTGGTCGATCATTAATGGTGAATCTCAAACAGGCGTAACCTTGTTTCAAATTGAGGAAGACATTGATTCAGGGGATATTGTGGACCAGATATCAGTCCCCATCGCTCAAGATGAAACTATTGAAGATGTCGTCGAGAATGTGACTCAAGCCTATCTCAATCTGCTTGAAGCAAATTTTGCTAGTTTAGCGAGTGGTTCGCCTCAATTAATCCCGCAGGACCATTCCCAAGCGACTTTCACCTGTAAATGGGTTCCTGAAGATGCCGAGATTGATTGGGCTCAATCTTCAGAGGCTATTTACAATCTCATTCGAGCAACAACCCGACCTTATCCCGGAGCATTCACCTTTCTTAATGGTAAAAAGCTCATCATATGGTCGGCAAAATTACTCGAAAATCCACCTCGATATATTACCCGAATTCCGGGACGCATCGTAGCTTTTCAGGAGAATGAAGGAGCGTATATCCTAACGGGAAATGGAGTGTTATTGATTGAGGTTGTACAAATTGACAATGAAGCTGAATGTCCAGCCGAGACAATACTCAATAGCCCTTCTATCACCTTGGGAAGATGATGCGAATGTCGGAAAAACTTTGTCAATTCTTACCTTGGGATAGCGAATTTTTCGGGTATCGTATTGGGCGAATCCTCGCACCGAAACTCGATGACAGGTCGATTCATGAGGCTTTGCAGTGGGCAAATGCAAATAGCATCGACTGTCTTTACTTCCTCAGTGACAGTCAAGATGCCCGTACTGTTCGGCTAGTCGAGCAAAATCGCTTCCAATTACGCGATATTCGAGTCACTTTAACGCATAATTTACTAACGATTGCTCCAGCTGAAAACAACAGCGAGGTACATTTCCGACTATCAGAACCCGATGATTTTACCAAACTACAAGATACCGCCCTACATGCCTATATTCATTCTCGATTTTACTATGACCCCTGTTTTACAGAAGATCAATGCGCGCGTCTTTATGCCCGCTGGTTAGAGAAAAGTATTCTTGAAGACTTTGCCGATGCCGTCATCATTGCCGAAACGAAAACGGAACCGCTCGGTTATGTCTCGTGTCATTTGAATCATCAAACAACTCAAGGACAGATTGGTCTGGTGGGTGTGACCGAATCGGCACGAGGTCAGCAAATTGGTAAAAAGATGATTAACTATGTCCTTCAGTGGTTTCAACTGCAAGGCATGGAAACCGTCAATGTAGTGACACAGGGACGCAATATTCCAGCACAGAGACTGTATCAACGCTGTGGATTTGTCACTCAAGATGTGCAACTTTGGTATCACAAATGGTTCATTGATTGCAAGAAGTTTTAATTGACTCAATTGAAGAATGAGGCATGATGCCTAACTATAAAATCCCCTTCAACAAAGCAACATTAACTGGCAAGGAATTTGACTACATTCGTGAAGCAATTGAAGATGGACATATCTCTGGCGATGGGAAATTCACGAAGAAATGTCATGAACTTTTGGAAGAGACTTTCAATATTCCAAAAGCACTGTTGACGACATCCTGTACACATGCGTTAGAGATGGCGGCGATTTTGCTGGATATTCAAGAGGGTGATGAGGTGATTGTGCCATCATTTACCTTCGTCACGACGATCAATGCCTTCGTCTTACGGGGTGCAAAACCTGTATTTGCGGATGTACGTCTGGATACTCTCAATTTAGATGAACAACAGTTGGAAAGCCTAATTACAGAGCGAACTAAAGCAATTGTTCCGGTCCATTATGCGGGTGTTGCCTGTGAGATGGATACGATTATGGAGATTGCGAATCGACATAACATTCCTGTCGTCGAGGATAATGCCCATGCGCTCTATGCGAAATATAAGGGCAAATATTTAGGGACATTTGGGAAACTAGCTACGCAAAGTTTCCATGAGACAAAGAACTTTACGAGTGGCGAAGGGGGTGCGCTTCTCATCAACGACCCTGAATTGGCTGACCGGGCAGAAATTATCCGCGAAAAGGGAACCAATCGGAGTCGTTTCTTTCGGGGACAAGTCGATAAGTATACATGGGTGGATATTGGATCAAGTTATCTGCCATCCGATATGCTAGCAGCATTTCTTTACGCTCAACTAGAAAATGCCCAAGAAATTCAAGCGAAGCGCCAACAAATTTGGGACTACTATGATATTCATCTTCAAGATTGGTCGCAAATGCATGGGGTGAAGTTACCAACGATTCCAGACAGAGCAGAACAATCCTTTCATATGTATTATTTGTTGCTTCCTTCCCTCGATATTCGTACCAAGTTGATCGACCATCTTAAAGCACGGGATATTTTGACCGTGTTCCATTATCTTCCTTTGCATTTATCGGATATGGGGAAACGTTTTGGCGGGAAAGTGGGTGATTGTCCCATTACTGAGAATGTGAGTGATCGTTTGTTGCGTTTGCCCTTCTTTAATGCTTTAACACAAGAAGAGCAAGATGCTGTCTTAGCTGGATTGTACAGCTTTGAGGATTGGGATTAATATCTTCCTCATTCTGTGATATAATCTGACCAATAGAGATTTTTGGGCGTATGTTCCCTCATGCGCCTTTATTTTTTGAATAGTCAACAATTGTCTCCCATAAAATTTTCTTTTTAGCTTAAATGCAGACCTTATAATTTCGTAAACCGAACAATGTAAGTTGCTCGGTTTTAGTGATTTGGAGTAACCAATAGAATGTCACAACCCAAACTGAAGATTATCCCCATTGGTGGTCTCGGTGAGATTGGCAAGAATATGACTGTGTTCATCTTGGGGAACGATGCCTTTATCATCGACAGTGGGATTATGTTCCCAAACAATGATATGCACGGTGTCGATTACATTATCCCTGATTTCCGTTTTCTCAAAGAACAGACGAATTTACGGTTTCATGGGATTGTCTACACCCATGGACACGAAGACCACATCGGCGCAGTCAGTCATATTGTCGAAGAATTCCCTGATGTCCCCATTTATGCCACCCCCCTAACCACCGGATTGTTGCAGGTCAAACTCAAGAATTCGAGACAACTCAAGACGACAGAAATCAAGACCTTTGAAGCGGGCGATACACTAAAAGTGGGTCCCTTCAAACTAGAAAGCTTCCGCGTCTGTCACAGTATCCCAGATTGTGTTGGCTACGGTATTGAAACACCTTACGGTATCGTCGTGCATACAGGTGACTATAAGTTCGACAACACCCCTGTCGATGGCAGAAAGGTAGATTATTCACGGCTTGCAAGTTTCGCACAACGGGGGGTGGTCTTGCTGATGGCAGATAGCACGAATGCTGATAAGCCCGGTTGGACACCGTCTGAAGCAGTGATTGATGAAGGTTTTGAACGTGTCTTCCGCAAAGCAAAAGGACGGATTATGGTCGCTACGTTTGCGTCCTTAATTTCGCGGATTCAACAGGTGGTCAATGCAGCAATTAAGTATGACCGCAAAGTCTGTATCACTGGCTACACGATGTCCGAATATACGAAGATTGCACGTAAAATCGGCTATATTACTGCGCCTGATGATATTTGGATTGACATCGGGCAAGCCAATAAAATGCCACCCAGTAAAGTCGTGATGATGGTTACAGGGACACAAGGCGAACCGTCGGCTGTGCTTGGCAAGTTGGCATCAGGACGACATCGCCAATTGGATTTGCGAAAAGGCGATACGATTGTGCTTTCATCGCATCCCATCCCCGGCAATGAAGAAATGGTATATCGCACAATTAATCGCCTGATTCAGCGAGGTGCGGATGTGATTTATGATCCGATTGAATCTGTTCATGTGTCGGGTCATGCTTGTCAAGAAGAGATGCGTTTGATGATTAATTTAGTCCAACCAGAGCATATGCTTCCGATTCATGGCGAACTACGTCACCTGCAACTCCATGCCAAACTTGCTGTTGAAGCGGGACTCGACCCAGATAAAGTATTGGTTGTGGAAAACGGAACCTCCGTTGAAATTAATGAGCAGGGTGTCCAACTTGGTGAGCGTTATCCCGGTGGCTACGTGTATGTTGACGGTAGTGGTGTTGGTGATGTGGGTCCTGCTGTTATCCGTGACAGAGAGATATTGGCACGGGATGGCTTCTTGATTGTCTCGGTAAATGTCGATCATCAAACAGGTAAACTGATTGACGAGCCAGAAATTATCTCGCGTGGCTTCATCTACCTACGAGAAGCGGGCGATCTTATCGACCAAATTAAAGAAAATGCCGAAAATGTTCTGCGGAGTAACCGTGGAAGCAAAAACGGCAATCGCCAAGGCATCCTAGAAGAGAACATCAGTCGCTTGCTCTTCCACGAAACCAAACGTCGTCCGATGGTCTTTAGCATCATTAATGAGGTTTAGCGTACGCAACCTTTGACAACTACGCACGTATAAAGCAAGGATCGAACAATATTGGAGGGCGCATGTCCCAACTGGTCATTGAAGTCGAAAATGTCACTCGTGAACTGAAACTCGGTAAGCATACCGTTCATGCCTTACGTGGGGTGAATATGCAGGTTGAAGCTAGTGAAATGGTGGGCATTATTGGTCCATCAGGCAGTGGGAAAAGTACCTTACTTGGTATCATCGGCGGACTGGATTCCCCGACATCGGGTACAGTTAAAATCGACGGTATGGACATCAGTCGAATGAATGAAGACCGCTTGACGGAGATTCGTAATGAGAAAATTGGCTTTATCTTCCAATTCTTCAATCTGATTCCGACGCTCACCGCATTGGAGAATGTCGCCCTCCCCGTTGAATTTGCGCGCAATCGTCGTTTTAAGCCGAAAAAACGTTCTAAAGAATTGCTGTCAATGCTTGGCTTAGGAGACCGTACTCATCACCGTCCATCCGAATTGTCGGGAGGTCAACAACAACGGGTAGCGATTGCACGCGCCCTAGCCAACGACCCACCCCTTCTCCTCGCTGACGAACCGACGGGGAATCTTGACACAGAATCGGGGCTAACTGTACTCGATTCACTCAATACCATACGGGAAGAATCGGGAACGACGATTGTGCTAGTCACACATGACCCTAAACTCGCTGAACAAATGGATCGTGTGTTGACATTAGTTGATGGGCAACTCGAAGTTGGTAATCATCTGCCAGAAGCAGAGGCGATGCTAACCTAATCCGCCAGATACCCCTCCTGAGAACTGTGATAAAATAACGCTATCCATTCAGGTTAGCTAGGCATGGTCAATGCAAGCAGATTTTTCGTTGGATTATGATGTTCTAACCGTTGAACAGTCGCAAAAACTCTATATGATGGCGCGCTTTGTCGCTGACCCTGCGCCGGAAGATAATCAACGCCGCCCCCTGAATATCAGCCTTGTCATTGACCGTAGTGGTTCGATGGCTGGTGATAAAATCAGCTATACGAAGCAAGCCTCGCAATTTTTAATCCAGAATCTCCAAGCGAAAGACCTGATTTCAATTGTCCTCTACAATGACAAAATTGAGAGCCTTCTCCCACCAGAAAATGTGACCAATAAAGATATGCTGACCCAACGCATAGAGCAGATTCGCGTGGGTGGCACAACCAATCTCAGCGGTGGCTGGCTAGAGGGTTGTAAGCATGTTGCCACGCATCTTGAGGAGGATTTTCTTAATCGGGTGATATTGATGAGCGATGGACTTGCTAATCGCGGTGTCACAGACCCTGTGAAATTGGTGGCGATGGCAAAGCAGAAATATCAAGAAGGCATCAGCACCACGACAATGGGCTTAGGCAATGATTTTAATGAAGACTTGATGATGGCGATGGCGGATGCTGGTGGTGGCGCATTTTATTTCATTGAAAGTCCAGAAGTCGCCCCACTGATTTTCAATGAAGAACTGCGTGGGTTATTGAGCGTCGTCGGACAAAACTTGATGATAACGCTTATACCGACGGAGCATGTTGCATCTGTTCATCAATTGAACGCTTATCCCATGCAAACCGACGGCAAACAATATGAGTTCCGCTTGGGGGACATTTTTGGTGAAGAAGAGAAGGTGTTGGTTTTAGAATTGTCGATTCCTGCCCTAGGATCAATGGGTGAACAACGAATCGCTACCCTGCTCTTTGCCTATGATGAACTGTTGCCCGATGGTGGGACAAAACACCGAACATGGGAAATGCCTGTGATGGTCAATG
>JANQRM010000117.1 GCA_028284565.1 Anaerolineae bacterium
GGGCTATATGTCGGAAGCCCTCCAGCAAATCATCCAATATGGTTTTGAGGATTTAGGACTCAATCGCATTTATGCCACCCATTTTCATGACAATCCAGCATCAGGACGGGTGATGCAGAAGGCGGGCATGACCTACGAAGCGACCATGCGACAGCCTATCAAGAAGTGGGATGACTATAAAGACTTGCTGTACTATGGCATTCTGCGTGAGGAATATCATTAGCCCCATTTGAACCACAGAGAACACAAAGGACACAGAGGGGGAGACTTAAAACGAATTCGGTGGACACATCAACAAATCATCATTTGTATTTATGCGTTTTATGAATGATTGTGGTCTTTAGTGGCTTAATTTTATTTTGCATCAGCCATTTCATAATTCATTTATCCAATGTGAGAAAGGAAGCTCATGTTAGATTATCGTCTCGAAACAGACCGTCTGCTGTTACGTCCGCCAACGATGGAGGATGCGCCTGCGATTCAGGTTTTGGTCAATGATGAACGCATTGCAAAGGTGACGCTCAACATTCCCTATCCCTACCCAGACAATGGGGCGGTGGAGTGGTTGGAACGGGTCTTTGCGCGGGGTCAAGACGACGGGGAGTATCATGTTCCTTTTGCGATCACCCGCAAAGCAGATGGGTTGTATATGGGGACGATAGGCATTTCTGTGGGCAATCCCTACGATGCGTCAGAAGTGGGCTATTGGCTGGGGGTTGAATTCTGGGGACAGGGCTACATGACAGAGGCTCTGACACGGATGATTCAATTTGGCTTTGAGGAATTGAAGTTGAATCGCATCCATGCGGGGCATTTTGCCGATAATCCAGCATCGGGGCGGGTGATGAAGAAAGCCGGGATGGTGTGTGAAGGCACGCTCCGTCAGCACATTAAGAAAGCGGATGGCTACAAAGACCTCGTGTATTATGGCATTTTGCGCGAGGATTACGAGCAACGAGTATAAGACACGATGACAAAGCAAATCCCTGATTGGCAATATGACGAATTTCAACAGCTCGGCATCATTGACTTTGACACGATAGAGCGCGTCGAAGAGTATGCACAGATTATGGCGCAGTTTGAGTTTAATCAAGAACTGGTAGAGAAGCTGGGCATTCAAGCTGGTCATACAGTAGTCGATATGGGGTCTGGGACGGGGGCGTTTGTATGTCCCGTGGCGGAGACAGGCGCGACGGTTCATGCGGTGGATATTTCGCAGACGATGCTCGATTTTGCTCAGAAGAAAGCAGATAGGCTCGGTGTGACGAACATCCAATTTCATCATACGGGCTTTTTGACTTTTGAATTGCCATCTGACAGTGTGGATGTGATTGTCTCCAAGTTTTCGTTGCATCATTTGCCCAACTTTTGGCAGATGATTGCGATTCAACGGTGTGCAGAGATGCTGAAAGAAGGTGGGTTGTTTTATCTACATGACATCATTTACGCTTTCGACTCGGCAGATTACCATGAGGCAATTGAAGCGTGGTTTGAGCGCATTGTGAAACCCAAAGGTGAGGGCTATACACGAGCCGATTTTGCCTCGCATGTGCGGGACGAACACAGCACCTTTGCCTGGATTATCGAGGGGATGTTGGAACGGGCTGGTTTTGACATCATCGACGATGGGCGCACCACGCCGGAATATGGGGCGTATTTGTGCCGGAAGCGATAAGCTCACTCTTCATCAAATTCGCTTTGCAATGATGCCAAAAAAAGATGTCATAACATCGTTTTGGTCAGTCTTCGCATATAAGAATAGCAATGTAGCAGATACAATTTCACCTGCATCTGAACTCAGTTTGTAGAGTAAACGAAATCCACCTCTTTTACCGCGCTTCATGTCTTGACTAGCAACTCGTAATTTCCGTATTTGATAATCTCTGGGAATAACATCACCAATATCAGGTTGTGTCTCTATCGACTCAAATGCAGGAATTAAGTCTTTTGTGATTTTCGGGTAGCGTTTTTTGAGCTTTTTGACAGAATGCTCAAATCGTTGACTTGAAGCTAAAGCTCATCTAAATACTTGCCCAATGCTCAATGGGTTTAGCTGATTTCAGTTCATCATCCATCGCTTTCAACTCACTAGAAGCCAGCAACCATGGTTCTTCAGGTTCGATGTTGGGATTGTCTTTTAACTCAGCCAATAATTCTAACCACGAAGCAACAATTGGGAGTTGGTTTTCTCGAATTTCATTGAGGGCTTAATAAGCTTCATCTAAGATGAGTGTCGTCATAATGAATCAACTTGTTGAACTATACGGTATTATACTAAAATTGATTAACGATGGATGTAAGCAAAAAATAGATTTTATCCAGAAGGCAATCTAATGGTCGCAATCCAAAAACAAGCACGCTCAAACATCAAGCATCCGATTAAGGTCGGTTCACAAGAATTCAACGATAATAAATTAGCGATTTACGAGTATTTGCGGGAAGAAGCTCCAGTTTATAAAGGTAAGGTGAGTATCATTAGCGCTTATTTTCTCTCGCGTTATGAGGATTGTTTGATGGTACTCAAAGACCCACGTTTTGTGCGTGACCGCAGTACCGCAACCGGCAAAGGTGGTAGGTTGCCATTTCCCATGCCGAAATCGATTACTGCACTCTCAGAAAATATGATTATGATGGATGGTTCTGAACATCGTCGTATTCGTAATCTTGTTCATAAAGCCTTTACACCCCGTGCGCTCAGTCAACTTGAAGAGCGGATTGAGTCACTTACTCACGAATTGCTCGACAAGATGGCGAACAAAGGGCAATTTGACTTGATGACGGAATATGCCCTCCCGATTCCTGTCACGGTGATTAGTGAGATGGTCGGCGTTTACGATGAAGAAATGCTCGAATTCCAAGATGCATTAAGTACTCTTTCGGATGGGCTTACAGGGATGTCGATGTTGAAAACATTCTTCTGGAAATTGCCAAAATTACGCAAATTCGTCAGTGAGTTAGTCGATAGAAAACGTGCTAATCCGGGAGATGATGTTCTGACAGGATTGGTTCAAGCAGAAGAAGATGGCGAAAAACTGACACAAGATGAACTGGTGGCAATGGTTATCTTGCTGGTGACTGCTGGCTACGAGACAACTGTTCATCTCATCACAAATGCGGTGTTGACTCTCATTCAACATCCAGAAGCACTGCAACAAGTACGCGATAACCCCGACTTAATGGATGGTGCAATCGAAGAAATTTTGCGGTTTAATGGTCCGGTACGTGGTTCAAAGCCCTTGTACCCGACTGAAGATGTGACGTTTCATGGTGTAACAATTCCAAAAGGCTCTGCTGTAATGCCCTTGAACGGTGCGGCAAACACCGACCCTCGTCAGTTCAATAATCCTGATGTGTTCGATATCACACGCAGTCCGAATAAGCATCTTGGCTTTGGACAAGGCATACATTATTGTTTGGGTGCGCCCTTGGCACGGATCGAAACCCAAATAGCTCTCACCAATTTACTAGAACGCTTCGACACTATTCAGTTAGCTGTCCCGGAATCTGAACTTGAATTGGCAAATTATGCCCTATGCCATCGTTATAAGAGCTTGCCTGTCCGATTGAGCTAGTAAGTCAGTTTGTAGAGTAGGCGAAAAATCGTTTCTTCAGGATAATAAGGGGAGCAGGTCAGCCAACAGAAGATAAACAACTCGATGCACAAAATCCGTGACTGGCTATATATTGGACGCTTTGCCGACACGCGCGATGGCGACACGCTCTATCAAACGGGTATCACAGCGATGTTGCAATTGGCAGGCGACTCGCCTCAGCCGAATATCACCTCACTCTATCTCCCAGTGGATGATGGTGTGCCTGTCTCGCATGAGAATCTGCAACAGGGCATCGAATTTATCCGTCAACAAAAGGCAGAAGGCAAGCAGGTCCTATCAGCATGTGGGGCGGGGGTCAGTCGCTCGACCTTGTTTGCGATGGGCGCGATGATGGAGGAAGAGTCCATCGACTTGTTTGAAGCCTATCGTGAAGTGAGCTTTCATCATCCCAATGCCATGCCCAATCCCCAATTGGTGAAGTCTCTAATGGAATATCATGGGCAGACGATGGACATTCTCGATATTTACCATCGGCTAGAAGCGATTCAGGAATCCACTGAACAATTGCTCAAACGCTCCATGATTAAGGGAGATGGATTTTATCTGCGCCTGTTAGAAACGGGGGATATTGCTACCGTCGCGCGACTGATGAATGATTCCACATTGACACAGAGCATGCGTCGATTGCCCTTGCCCTTTACCCCGGAACATGCGCTGAATTATGTTCATCGCTATCGTGAATGGGCATTTGAGGGGAAAGCCTTGCCTTTGGTGATTGTCCCTAATCAATCGTCAGTTGTAGAAGGTGAGGATACCTTTATCGGCATGGTCATTTTGGAGTTACAGGGGGATGGGCAGAGTGGGGAATTGGCATTTTGGATTGGCAAATCCTATCGTGGACAACGCTATGCCACACAAGCAGTCAGTTGTCTGGTGACTTTTGCCTTTGAGAAAATGGATTTGCAACGGCTCTATGCCTTCAGTTTTGAAGCCAACCGTCGCTCGCAAGCGGTGATGAAAAGGTGTGGTTTTGCCATAGAGCAGGTTTGGTCGGAAGATGCAGACGAAAATGGACATGAGGAAGCTGTGGTAAGGCTGGGCTTGTGGCGCGAGGATGCTGTCCACATAAAATGAAAAACCGCAGAGGGTTAGTCTGCGGTTCGACTGTCAATGCAGTCTTTGGGCGTGGAGGAAACCGCAAGGGTTGACCACCACAGAGGTGTTACGTCAGCTTGCGGGAGTACCTCCCTGATTGCCACACATTATCAAATCACCTCCTTTACTAACCCAACAGATAAGCAGAGTATAACACGCCTTTTATCGGCTGGCAACAACTAATTTGTGGTCATAGGAAATCAAAAGTTGTCAGAATGGGTCAAAAAGTCTATCTGTTACAATCTGCAAAATGAAATTTGGAGACAGCAATTTGATTTCACCCATTCTCTCTCGTCGTAAATGGAAACTCCATGCTCATGAACAACATATCGTCATCGTGAAGGGGGCAAGTGAGAAGATTACGCATCCCTTGATGAAAGCCTTTTTGTGGGCGTTGTATATGCCACAGTATCCCAATATAAGTGTAGAGATTCGCATTGGTGACAAATACAAGCCGGATGTGGTAGCGTTTGAATCCGATGTGGGCTTACGTGAAGGAACGCCAACCTTTTGGGGCGAGGCTGGGCAGGTAGGGGCGCATAAGATTCGCTCGATTGCCAAACGCTATCCGACAACGCATTTTGCCACCGCCAAGTGGGATATGAATCTGGACAATTTCCGCGATTTGGTGGAACGCAAATTGAAAGATCTCAAGCGGGATGCGCCTTTTGATTTAATCCGCTTCCCGCATGATAGTGCTGAGCGTTTTATAGATGGCGATGGGAATGTATCGCTCTCGTTTGATGATGTCCAACTGATTCGCTTGGAATCGTAGCTTTGTCTCCTATTTACCGTTTCCTCTCCCGCTTTACGTCTCAGAAGCCACCTCCGCCGAATCCGCAACGTATCCTGTTGATACGCCCCTGTTGTATTGGGGATGTGGTGCTAGCAACAGCAAGCTTGCAGGCTCTGCGGCGCGCTTATCCACAAGCACACATGACTTGGGCGGTTGGGAGTTGGTCAAAGCGAGCAATTGAACATCATCCTGATATAGATGCTTTCTTAGATGCAGGCGATTCGGATATGCCCGTGCGCTCTGTCTCTGAGTTTTGGCGATTTGTGCGTCAGTTGCGGGCGGGACAGTATGACTTAGCGATTTTGTTGGTGCGCTCGCCATTGATGAGCTTAGCGTTGCAGATGTCGGGGATTCCATATCGAGTCGGGTTGGATAGTGAGGGACGGGGCTTTGGCTATACAATTCGTGTTCCTGTTGACCCGAATGAAGCCAAGCATGAAGCGGAGATTTATCTGGAGACAGTGCGTGCGATTGGTGGAAATACGCAGGATTGTCGGGCAAATATCCCGATTTTAGACAGCGCAATCCAGACAATCCAGGATCATAAATTGCCTGAACGTTTTATCGTCATTCATCCGGGTGGTGGGAGTAATCCGGGGATGGTGATGTCAAGCAAACGGTGGTTGCCACAGAATTTTGCCCAATTGGGTGAGCAGTTATCACAATCATATGATGCGGAGTTGATTCTTATCGGGGGTCCACACGATGGGGCGATTGTCGATGCAGTGCAAAAGCATCTATCGCAACCTGCAAGGACCTTCATCGGTGAACTGTCGTTTGCAGAAATTGGCGCATTGGCGGAACAAGCCTTGCTTTACATTGGGAATGATTCAGGACTGACTCATCTGGCGGCGGCGAGTGGCGGAAAAACTGTCATGATTTTCGGTCCGAGTGACCCGCGACGCTATGCACCCTTTACAGACGATTCCCTCGCGCTCTGGAAACCCTATGACTTACAAGGTGGGGTGAGTGAGAGGGTACATGGTGATTGGGATTGGGAACGAGACGGAATAGATGTTGAGACCGCATTTCAGCAGATTACGATGTTTCTATCTCAGAAATCAGCTTAAGCTGTGCGTTGCCATTGCTCCACATCACCAGAGAGGTTGACGGTTTCGATGGTGTTGGTGTTGATGCGACGGATGTTTTTGTAGCGGATGCGTTTGTCTTGCGTGCTGTGTTCATCCCCTTCGGAATAGGTGAAGGCGATGGCAGTGATGGCGACCAAAATCATTAAGCCTGCAAGTGCGATAAATGCTAGTATGTGGATGTCCATCGGGTTGCCCTTGTCTCTAACCCCTTGTGATATTTTCATTATATTGTAAGGCTTAGTCACATACTGGATGCAAAGCTGACGGAAAGCTGACGCACAAGCAACGCTGGTTCATTTAGTCAACGTAGATGGAGAATCAATGTCACTAGCAACGGGACTTTACAAAATTTCGGAGGGTTACAATTGAGTTCGAATCAACGAAAATCGGCCGAGTCGACTGGCAATAAAGCGTAATGTAGTCGTATAATTAGCAAGAATGTTAAGGGTCAAAGCAGGGGTGCTAAAAATGACGACACGGAAGAAATCACGTAAGTGTCCAAACTGTGAATATGAAAATCAACCCAATGCCAAGTTGTGTGTCATCTGTGACACCCCGATGGATTGGAAAAAGCGGATTATGGATACGGGCATGCGTTCAAGTCTGGGGGGACTGTTGAACAAAGTCAGTGAGATGACCGCCGATGTGCCAGCAATTGATGAAAAAGCACTCTTTGATGATTCCAATCATCTGCGAGGGACACCCGATGCGCGGAACGCTGGGATGAAAAAACGGAGCGACTCTGAGCAACTAGTACGTCAGACACTGCATCAAATGTGGGGTGACTCAGAATATGTCGCATTTGAACCTTTAGAACAAGCGATTGATACAAATATACCAGCCAAAGAAGGAAATACGATCATTCGTCGCAATTGCCCCGACTGCGGGAATGTCAATCAAGCGGGTGTCTTTATCTGTGAAGATTGTGGGATGAGTTTGGTGGATAGCCAACCTATGGAGTCTGCACTACCTGTTGCTGAAGACATCCACTTTGAAGGTACAACTCAACCAGAACGTCCAGGTGCGATGAACCAGATGGTGAATAACAAGTTAAACAAAGATTCGGCGATTTCTGCGCGTCCGAGTAGTGGGACTTTACTCAATCGTGCATTAGGAGCCAGTGAAGCGAAGGATGATACCGTCGAAACGGATAATCCGATGGGGCGGACGATAATTGATGAAGATATTCCCGTTGTTGTCCCATCAGGAACTCCAAATTTCCGCTACGAAGAGGGAATGAACCTGAAATTAAGCATTGATGAGGTTACGAATCCTTTCGTTTTCCCGATTAAAGATGATGGCAGTGTCTTGATAGGACGGCAGTATCCGAACCTTCGTCGTCAGCCAGATTGGGATGTTACCCCCTATTTACCCGCGAATCATGGGGTAAGTCGGCAACATGCCCTCTTGCAATTCAGCGGAAATCGGATAGAATTAAGAGACCTGAAGAGTACCAACGGCACATTTCTCAATGAAATCCCATTTGGAGAAGGGGAAACCCACCAAATTCGGGATGGGGATGTTATTCGTTTAGGGAATTTCAGTTTTACAGCTACATTTCAATATGAGCGTGTGCCATCCGAACCGGATAATGACAATACAGCAGTCTTAGTCGTCAACTAAAGCACACCTCAAAAGGTGTCAAGACGTTCCACAGTGAGCGTCTTCTCTTTTTGGCACTGCCGACTCTTGCTTTGCACCTAACATAAAATCGCCTACTCTGTGATGGGAATAGGCGATTTTTGATTTAATGTAGGGACACAAAACTGTACCCCTCAGAAGTAATTGCTCTCATCACTGAATTTAAATGTAATGCCATTGGCTTCAGCGTTTTCTCTGATTGTCTCGCGCATATCGACTAACTCAGGAAACTGCTCGAACCAAAGAATCTTGGCATCCATTTCATACAAATCTCCATCTACAGGGTAGTCTTCTTTGTCTAATCCCACGAAATAGGAGAAGCTTTCCGCGAAGTCCTCAATCGGATTTGTTGCGGCATATTCACTCACAAAAGCATCTGGATTATCATCGAAGAAGTAACCAAAAGATTCATCCACATCCAATTCAAGAATGTTGCCCACGTCGTAATCAACCCAGAATTCTTCTGTAAACATAGCGAGATAAGAATCTTCAATAGCACAACCGTCCTCAAATACGATGGAAGAACAGGCAGCCATATCTTTCTCAAGCCCATCTGAGAATTCGTCTTCTGACAAAGGTTCTTCATTGTCACTGATGATAGTCGGATAGGTATCGTATTGAGTGTTGTTCAATGCCACAATATGACCGAATTCGTGTACGATTGTAACTGCGCGCTCAGGATCAGCATTTATGGAGATTGCAAATTCCCACTGATCTTCTGCTAACTCACTCACATAAGCGAGTGTATCTTCGGAATCGAACACAGTGAATTCAACAACGTAGCGTTCGACATAATCTGAGGGTAACAGAACAACCAACAGAATCCACAAGTCTTCGTGGCTTTCGTCAGCCTCGCCACTTATAAGGGTTATTTCTCCACCACTGCCAACGTCATAGCGAGCAATTTCTTCTAAATCAGAATCTTGTGCATTCACAACACTCATGATGAACAAAGAGATTACTAGAATAGAAAGTATCTTTTTCACTGTATTCCTTTCGTTTGCGTTATAGATTTATGAATCGCGGACAGGCACTTGCGACAGGTCGATACTGGGTGGGAGGATGACTCCTTCGCCAGATACCCAACCGACCAAGCCATTGTATTCGATATACCACCATGTCGTACGATTGTCACGCGCAACAATATTAGCACTCGCATTGCGTGGGAAACGTCCCAGTAGTGCGCCCCGTGAAGATGGGCGACTCCGAATATTGAGTGTCGTGATTGCGGTTAGATCAAAGCGTGTCGGGGCGATTGTCGGACGTTGCGACTCACTCGTAATCGGGACAATCTCCGGATTGGCAACGCTGACAAAGCTCCCAAAGACCCAACCATTCGACCCGTCGTCAAACTGAATTTGCCACCATGTGCTGTCGGCATTGCGTCCTAAGACAGGATAGGTCTCACCTTCATTGACTTTTCGTAAAATCGCACTGTTGTTGGCACTCGGCACATTCCGTACATTGAGCAACGGTGTTGTGATTGTCAGTGTCGTACTTGTCTGGACAACTGCTGGTGGAACTAGTTGGAAATCGCCAATCGGAACCATATCCCAATTGAGGAAGGCTAGTCCACCACGCTCGAAGTACTCGACAACAATACTATGCAAGCCAGAGCGTAACGGGACATCGGCGGCATAGACTTCATCACGGGCATTATGCCATTCGTCAATCACCATATTACCATCGACAAAGACTCGTACCCCATCGTCAGCTTGTACGGAGATGCGATATGTGGCTTCTTCTAGGGTGCGCTGGCTGGTAAAACGAGCACTAAAATTGTCGCTTGGAATAGCGGCGGATGGTGAGCCATCGCCCCAATTACTCGTCGGCGTGGTCA
>JANQRM010000136.1 GCA_028284565.1 Anaerolineae bacterium
GTTTGATGAGACTGACCCAACGCCCGACTAACCCGGTAAAGATAGGTTGGGCTTCGATAAAAATGACATCAGGCTTCGGCAGGCGTATCCCACGCAAACTCGCGCTGACCATAAAGGAGAATTGGCTGATGAGTCGTCGGCTGATTTTTTTGTTGGGTGTTGCCCATAACCATGCCCGAATGACCGTAATGCCGTCATGGTCTTCGGTTACGCTGAACTTGTGACGGTATCCCTCTCGAATTTCACCTTTTGGATAGTGGGGTAAGGTCGTGAGGACGGTGATTCGGTGTCCGCGTGTGTGAAGCTGTCGTGCTAGACGGGATAAACGAACCGCCGCCGCGCCAGAGTCGGGTTCAAAGTAATGTGTCACGAAGAGAATATGCATGGACAAAGCGTAACGACTTCTTGACAAATTCTCAAGCGACAAGATTGTATTCTTTTGTCGCTGATGCTACGCTGTGTATCCGCCATTTGAGCATGGGACACTGACCATGAATATCCGCACGATTACTGCCAAAAAAATTCTCACGAAACAAAAAGCGGGCTTTCTCACTGAAGGGGCATATCCCTATACTCACACACTGTCATGGTCGGCAGGTTGCGGGCTGGGCAAGACCTATTGTGGCAAATATTGCTATGCTCAGACGCTCCCCAATTGGTTGTATAACAAAGGCGATGATGCATGGGGAGAAGCCGTGATTATTAAAGAGAATGCACCCGAACTTCTAGCCAAAGAACTTGCCAACGCCACGAATCGTCAGTCGATGCGAATATTTATGAGTTCGGTCACTGACCCCTACCAACCCATTGAGCGTAAAGTGCGAATGACTCGGCGATGTTTGGATATCTTTGCTCAATATGATGATTTGGATTTGCTGGTTATCCAAACGCGCAGTCCATTGGTTAAAGATGATTTAGAACAAATCGAGCAAATCCCCTATGCATGGTTGAGCATGACCTTAGAGACAAACCGCGGTGATTTAGCCTATGGTCCCAATGATACTCATATCCAACAACGCTATGAAGCGGTTCAACTTGCTGTCGAACAAGGAGTGCAAACCCAAATTACCGTGTCACCTTGTTTGCCCTATTCGGATAACTTTGCCGATTGGTTAGAAGCGAGTGGTGTTGGGCGGATTGTGGTTGATACCTTTGTGCAAGGAGATGGCAGTGCAGGCAAGCGAACCGCACAAAGCCCTTTTGCCAAGTCCGTTACTTACAATTGGCAGAATGATGACCCAGCTCGTGCCTTGTATGATGACCTTCTTTCACGAGACCTGAATGTCGGCTGGAGTTCGGCTGGTTTTGTTGGAATTCCACCACGACAGATGTTGGACTCAGGCACGTCGTAATCGCTGGATACCTTTCCAAAGCAACCAACTCAACATAATCCCTACGATACCCAAAATCGGTAGATATTGCCGAACCAACGCGAGGAGTTCAGCAAATTTCAGTTGCACCCACAATTCTAGGGGGATGATGTCTCGCACATTGGTGATGTCGGGATTGATAGATTGAGCGAGGAGAAAATACTCATTGGCTTGATTCAGCTCATCTGTCTGAACATAGAGATTTGCGAGATTGATATAGGGAATATCAGCCGGCTGATACTCTAGTTTGATGGCATTGTTGAAATCAATTTCTGCTTGACGAGTGTTCCCCAGAGCTTGATGCACCAATCCCCGATTATTATAAGCAACCGCGTAGGCAGGGTCGAGGAGGATGGCTTGGTCGAGGAATTCCTCTGCCAGCAACCATTGATTCTGTTTGTAATGCATCCAACCAATATTGTTATAGGCAACCGGATTATCGGGTTCGAGGTTTCGCAATACTTCAAAATGTTCGATTGCACTTTCCGTATCACCCATGAGGTCATAGGCTAAGCCCATCCCTTTATAAATCGTCGCCGAATTAGGATTGATAGCCAGCGCGCAACGATAATGCACTAAGGCAAGTTGCCCCTCGCCACGTCCACGCGCCCGTCCACCTGCTTCAACGTGATGCAATAATCCCTCATCGCCCTCTCGACAATCAATATCATCCTGTGCGTAGAGTGAAAGAGTCATCGCAAACAAGAGCATGATGAGGAACGAAATAGCTATCCGCAACATCTCATTCATCCGGCTCATCAGTTGCTTCTGGCTCAAGTGTGGGACCGGTTGTGATAGCAAAGGTGGAGACCTGTTGGACTTCGATGGTTAGATTAATGGATTGCTCAAGCGCAGTTTCAAGGTCGTTCTGAATAGTCGTGAGGTCATCTCCCAAGATTGTTCTTTCACTAGTGATGGTTGCTTGGATCGATAAGACATCTTCACCAGCATTCAGCCTCAAGTCCAACACTTCCGCTTCCCAAGTCGTCTCTAAGTAATCGCGGACAATAAGTTCATCACCGCGATAGGCACGAACTAGAGGCATCGTGACTACTTGTAAATTGACCACTCGGTTATCCATCGCACCCGATAGCGCAACTTCTGCATCGAGGACTTGAGCCGGTGTTATGGGGTCTTCAGAACGCAATAGAACATTAACATCCAGCGGGTCACGAGACACTACATCCATTTCAATAATTTCGGCGGGTGCAAAGGCTTCTGCGAGGCGTTCCTCAACTGATGCCTCATCAAAGGCACTCGCGTTCAAATTCAAAAATAAAATGACAACTGTAACTACCATTCCCCCGATGATTACCCACCAGAGACGTGTGAGATTACGCGCGCCTTCTTCAATCTGCGGACGTAAGCCCAACCACAGCAAAACAGCATATTGTGCAAAGACGATAAAGATAATATTCGTGAGAAACAGCAACCCTGCCCCTAAAGCAAGGTTGGCATCGCGGAAGGCAATCCCTAGCCCCACTGTACAAATCGGAGGCATCAAGGCGGCGGCAATCGCCACCCCTGCAAGCGCGGCAGGAATCCCTTTGCGGGCAGTAGCATAGGCGGCGACCAAACCGGATACCAAGGCGACACCCGCATCCAACAGCGAAGGATTCCCTCGTGCTAACATCTCAGTTGTCGGTTGAGCAATCGGTAAAATCACGCCAAAGAAGATGGCGATCAACAATGCCAGAATTACGCCCTGAATGAGTGTGACAACAGCGCGGCGTGCGAGGGGTGCAAAGCCTGCCCCCATGCCAATAGATACGGCTGAAATCGGGGACATCAACGGCGCAACAAGCATCGCACCAATAATGACCGCGACACTATTTATGAGCAAGCCCAGCGAGGCAAGCCCAGCAGACAGGACAATCATCACAGAATAGTCGATATTGGGTTCTGCTGATTTTTGCGCGCCCCAGACCAATTCATCTTGCTCGACTTCTGTTAGGGTCGGTTTG
>JANQRM010000155.1 GCA_028284565.1 Anaerolineae bacterium
ACGGCGAGCAACGAAGATCGCGCCTAGACCAATCGTTGTGGCAACGACTGCCAGCATGAAATTGAAGGGTATGGTGTGTCCTCGTGTGACGGTGACGAGACTGGATTCTAGGAAGTGCTTGAAGGCGAAGGTTTCTGCGAACAAGCTGTCGAAAATCGGCGTGCCGTCAGGAACGTTGATAAAGCCAATGTAAATCGAGAATAGTGCAAGGATAATCAGCGGAATGACCATCCAACGGTTGCTTTCGGGTGCGTGGCGGGCGGCATCACTTCGCGGTTTGCCTAAGAAGGTGAGGATGACTTGTCGCCACATATAGAAGGCGGTAAATCCAGCGGCAATGAGCAAGAGACCGAGCGCGATAAATCCGCGTAATTGATTTTCCTCGATTGCTACGAAAAAGGCATCGGCAAGGATTTCATCTTTTGACCAGAAGCCTGCGAAAATCGGGATGCCTGCGAGAGCGAGCGTCGCAATCACGTACGTCCAGAAGGTAAAAGGCATCTTACGTCGTAACCCACCCATAAAGCGCATGTCTTGTGGGTCGAAGTCTTCTGGGAGGTGTTCGCCATGTTCGTGTGCGTGATGTTCGCCGTGTTCCATGCCGTGAATAACGGAGCCACTGCCCAAGAAAAGTAGGGCTTTGAAGCAAGCATGGGTGACGAGATGGAACATCGCCGCGACATAGGCACCAATCCCGACAGCCGCGACCATAAAGCCGAGTTGTGAGACAGTGGAGTAGGCAAGCACTTTCTTGATATTCCATTGCCCCATAGCAATAAAGCCTGCGACGAGTGCGGTGGCTGTGCCGACAAGCGTCACAACATCGGAGGTAAAGGGTGCATTATAGTAAAGGACATTGGAGCGCACCATCATAAATACGCCAGCTGTGACCATGGTTGCCGCGTGAATGAGCGCACTGACAGCCGTGGGTCCTGCCATCGCATCGGGTAGCCAGACGAAAAGCGGAATTTGTGCGGATTTCCCTGCCGCCCCTAAGAGCAAGAAGAGGGTAATCAACACAATCATGTCATCAAAGAGAATTTCAAAGGGTCCGAATTGGACGACTTCATCTGTTTTAATTCGGCGGTCTGTTTGTCCGAAAACGCCTAAATCTGAGGTTTCGATATGGTCATTGTTGCCGAATGTGTTGCGTTCATCTATATAGCCTGCGCCATGACCATCATCTTCGCTGTGATCACCTTCTTCATCTCCGTGACCATCGCCCTCTTCACCATCGGCTGAGTCAGTTGTATCGTGTTCTTCCTCATCTTCACTATGGTCGTCTTCGCCTTCGGAGTCATCATGTGATTCTTCGTCTGCATGTTCCTCTTCAGCACCTTCAGCACCGTGATCGCCTTCTTCGCCATGACCTTTGTCCTCACAATACCCACTGCTTCCCAAACAATCGACATTGGCGATTTCACCGGGACTGTAGAAGTCGAGTGTTCCGAATGTCCAGAACATCAGGAACATCGCCATCAACACGCCAAAGTCCCCAACACGGTTGAGGATAAAGGCTTTGCGGGCGGCGTTACTGTTCTTCCAGCCTTCGGGGGCTTTCTTATCCCACCAGAAGCCGATGAGGAGGTAGGAACATAAGCCCACGCCTTCCCAGCCGACGAATAACATTAAATAATTGTTCGCCGTGACAAGGATGAGCATGAAGAACAAGAACATATTGAGATAAGCAAAGAAACGAGAGAAACCCGGATCACCATGCATATAGCCGACGGAGTAGATGTGGATGAGTGAGCCAACCCCTGTTACGACAAGGAGCATCGTCACACTCAGTGAATCTACTCGGAATTGCCATGGTATTTCTAAACCGATGGAGTCGATGCGTATCCAGCCATCTAAGAAAGGTGGATTGACGACTGCCGAGCCTCCATGTGTCCCTGTGATGAAGCTGAATAGCACAAGGGAGACGACAAAGGCAATCAATGACGCGGCAGTACCAATGTAGCCCGACCAGCGTTCATCCAGCCAACGCCCGCCTGCAAAAAAGTTAATCAGCGAGCCGATGGCTGGGACTAAAATAACAAGTGAAACAATTTGTGGTAAGTTCTCCATATAAATGCGCCTCTTTCGACGGCAGGATTAACCTTCCATTTGGTGCAGGTCGTCAATATTGATGCTTTGTCGATCGCGGAAGATGTTGACAATGAGTGCCAAGCCGACAGCCACTTCTGCCGCCGCTACCGTGATGACAAAAAACACAAAAATCTGTCCGTCTACCTGTTGCCATTCTTTTGCAAAGGCAACGAGGGCTAAATTTGCCGCGTTGAGCATCAACTCAACGGACATAAAGACGAGAATTGCATTTTTTCGTAGCAGAACCCCCAACGCACCAAGCGTAAAGAGGATCATACTCAAAATAATATAGAATTCGGTTGCCACAACTTCCATGTTACGCTCCTAGTCCCCAGTTTCGGGTTGTGGTGAGTCCGGTAATTGGGGTGGGATGTCTTCTTGCAATACATCCGTGCCGGTTTGGTCGGTGATGACGCTAACCAACGGACGGCTAACGCGACGACGGGTTGGACGTGGGCGTGATTTAACTGATTCAGGTAGTGCGAGCACCAAAACACCTACCA
>JANQRM010000156.1 GCA_028284565.1 Anaerolineae bacterium
GAAGGATGGTTTGCTCAACTAGCTACGGAAGGCTTCCAATTGTTGCTCAAACTTGGAGGTATCAATTTGCGGATACTTATCCAACTGCGCCTTGAAGATGCTCATATACTCGACGATCTGTGCGTCCGTATAGGCTTCAAAACGCAATGTCACAGCGGGTTGAGTATTACTCGCACGCACTAAGCCCCAGCCATTTTCGAACAGCACCCGCGCCCCATCGACTGTCACCACCTCATAATCCGTATCGAGGGCTTCGGTCATCTCATCAATCATCTTGAATTTCAGGTCATCCGGCGCAGACAGGATAATCTCAGGTGTGGCGACCAGCTTCGGAATTTCATCAAATATCTCCGCCACCGATTTATCCGACTTCGAGAAGATTTCGAGTGCTTTCAGTGCAACCAATGGCGCATCATCAAAGCCATAATAGTTCTCACCGATGAAGAGATGCCCACTGACTTCCCCACCCAACGGCGAGCCGATTTCGTTCATCTTCTTTTTCATCAAGCTATGCCCCGACTTCCACATGACCGGCTTCCCGCCATACTTCTTGATTTCATCAGGCAGAGCTTGAGAGGCTTTCACATCAAAGACAATCGGTGCGCCGGGTTGACGTTTCAGCAAATCCTTCGCTAGCAATGCCAACAGTCGGTCTGCCGCGATATGATGCCCATGATTGTCGATGAAGCCCGCCCGATCCGAATCGCCATCAAATGCCAAGCCGACGTCTGCGCCGACTTCTTTCACCTTCGCTTCAAGGTCTTTCGTCATCTCAGGGTCTTCTGGGTTGGGCAAGTGGTTGGGGAATGTACCATCCGGTTCGCAATACAAGCATACGACCTTCATGCCAACCTTTTCGAGGACAGCTGGAACATAGCTCCCACTTAAGCCATTGCCAGCATCCAACACCACCGTCAGCGATTTGTCCATCGACACCTTCTCGCTGATAGTCGCCATGTGCTTGTTAATCATGTCCATATCCTGCGCGATGTCGCCATCACCCGTAGCAAAGTCGCCAGAGTCGATGATGGCAAGCAACTCTTGTATCTGCTCACCCGCGAGTGCTAGCTTGCCATATGCCATCTTAATCCCATTGTAGATGGTTGTGAGATGGCTACCTGTTACCATCACGCCCGCGCCTGTATCACCATATTGAGCAGAGGCAAAGTAGACAGTCGGAGTCATCACTTCACCAATATCCGTTACAGCCATGCCTGTTGATGCCAAGCCTTCCATCATGGCAGATTTGAGTGCGGGTGAGGAAAGTCGATTATCGCTCCCGACAAAAACGCGATCTGTATGAAATTGTTTGGGTAAATAAGTACCGAGTGCTTTGCCAACTAACCCTGCCACATCAGGACTGAGTTGGATTTTGTCGCCGACAGCTAACCCACGAATATCATATTTTCTAAAAATCGAACGGTCTAATATAATCATGTTCACTCCTTGACGGTAGGCCCTAAGCGTAATGAGTAGGTTTGTGCAACATGAGTATACAATTGACGACACGCCTCCTGCAACGTTGCACCCCGCCCACCAACATGAATCTGATACTGTTCCACCATCAGTCGCATCTGCACCCGCTTCTGTGTATCTGCCACTGGTTGATACACACCCATGAGCGACCAATCGTCTGCAAAAGCAGTGGTACATAAAGCTATTAGGCGATTTAAGAGCGTTTGCGTCCGTTCATCCAGCCATTCGTCATCAGCATAATAGGCAGGTTGACGTATTGCGTCTTCAGGAGATTGGAAGATATCATGGCTTTGCGAGACCGTTTGCCATAGTTCACTGAACGCTTCAGCAAGTGAATCGCAGGCGTGAACGGACTCGTGCTTTTTCTCCCACGAAATCGAAGCATCCCAGATCAATTGACCATTCGCTTGAGCTAGGACTTGAAATTGCAATAACGCATCAGGGCTATGCGCGCGGCTGATATAACCGAGGGTGGCTGTCCATGCCATCCATCCCGTCTGCGGACGCTTAGGCAAGGGACGTTTCCTGACTGTTTGAGGTTTGTTGTTTTCCATATGCATCGCCATACAAATAAAATGCCAAAAAGCGGTCCAGCTCGTACTGAACCATTTGTGCGCCTAACCCGCGATACAATGCGTCAAAACCATGTCGTGACCAAGGCAATCGCAGAACAACTGTGGGTGTGTCCGTCAATTGTAGACCATTTGCCAGCCATTCCACATGAGCTGGACGTACTACCGAGTCCTTATAGCCTTGCATCAGCATCGTTGGTGGTAAGCCGTCTCGCACCAATTCCACGACGCTTGCATCCTGCCAACGAGCCGACATCTCATGATGTAATCCACCCAGCAAATCCGTAATCGCCGTATCTTCGATTGTCCACCACAAGCGCAACTCGGTTGGAGGATAGGCACCAATCACCGCTTTCACAGCGGTTGTCTCATCCTCATGTACGCGATATGCCGCATGAAGTGCGAGGTGTCCTCCGGCGGAACGTCCGATGAGAGCTAAGCGGTTCGGGTCGATGCGATAATCCTCAGCGTGTGCTTTCACCCAGCGAATGGCATCCTGAACATCCCGCATCGGTTCATCCCACAAGACCTCTTGCGAAAATCGATATTGTATATCGAAGACCACATAGCCTTGCTGAGTCAGATGACGATGTTGAGGCGTAAATAGACCGCCTTTATCACCAGACCGCCAACTCCCACCATGCACCACAATCACTGCGGGATAAGTCTCTCCAATCAAGGGTTCTGACTTGGGACAATAGATGTCGAGTTTCAGGTCGCGTTCTACTGTCTGTTTATAGACAACATCCTCTATGATTTCTGTCCGACGTTTCGATAATCCGCTGAAACCCAGCATCCGTCGCCATGACCAATGCCGTTGACTCATCTGTTCAAGCACCACATCGGGAATGGCTTCCTCGTACTCTTCACCCAGCGCGTTCCGCATAGCACGTTCCATCGTACGGATGGTCCAGCGCAAATCCCACAGGGGCAACATTGCAAACCAAATCCCCACAAGCGCAATCAAGTTGCTAACCCAATAGAAAGGACGCAACAAAATCGCAAAGACACCCATGTAACCGGGTATCCAAGGCAATTCACTCAGGAGAATCTGGGGTTTCCAAAGACGGTCATGTAC
>JANQRM010000165.1 GCA_028284565.1 Anaerolineae bacterium
CGCAATAATAATGTTGCCTATTGATTTACGAGAATCGGTCATTGAACTCGCCCGAAACGCTATTCAACATCATCAATCCTGACTTTGCTTCTGTGACGATATGACTCTATAATTTCAGGCACAAATCTATATAAAACTTCGTCGGAGGGGAATATGACGGCAGTACGTTGGAACATGCCACAAGATGTATCCGAAGCACATCAGACACAGATATTTAGCGGGGGAGCTTGCAATATTCTGGATGGCAAGGGCAAGCTCATGCGGAACAAAGAACGTGACGAAATTAATGACTGGCTGACGGACAAAGGCTTGGTCATCTTCGACCCCCAGATTCATCCCGATACACATGGTTGCGAATATGACTATGCGGTTCATTCCAAATTGGAGAAGGAAGCCCGTCTTGCCGCGACAATTAATATGTATGAAGTCTCCCCACGTACCTTTGGCGGAATCACCAGTTTTGAAATCGCCGCCGACCGCTTCCAATTCGAAGAGCCGACGGTGATTTACTATTCCGATGGCAGTGAACATCAAGATGTGATCCCCGCACACGACAAAGCTGGACACCCCTTGTTTATCCCCTATGGCGTGATTGATAATCTGGATGCCAAGAAAGCCCATTATCGAGAATTCATCAAAAATGCCAATAACATGCGGAAATACATCATGAGTTTCGCCCAGCAGATGGATGCCTTGACTGTCACCTTCGGGGATCGGGGTTATGATGGCGACATTGTCATCACACCCGAACGCATGCACGGGGCGGATATGTTTAAAGCCGTGGTCAGCGCGGCATCGGGGCGACGGACGATTCTCAACTTCACGGGTGGGGCAGAGGCACAAGACGAACAGGGCAATCCCAAACTCGTCGTGCCAGACGAACCGCCGATTGTTCAAATGGATGCTTTCCTTGACCAGTATGCAGACGAAGGCAACGAACTCCGCCGAGCCATTGCTGAATTGGTGGATATCAGTGTCTTTGTGCGTGTCGTCTATACACAAGCATCCGTATTACAGGCATTGGAAGAGGTACTCACGATCCGTGGGTTGATTTAAATCTGAACGTCTAATCTGTATTATTTTGCATATCATGTAAGCGTTGTTCAATTTTCGCGCGCAGTTCGGGACTTGAGATTCCCACTTCTCGAATTAGGACTTCAGCCTCTGCGAAGTCGGCATCCATTTCTGCCTGATTATCATAGTAATACGCCAACGCCGCATGAGCATCCGCGAGTTCAATGCCATAATGGTCACAAATATCCGTTAGCGATTCTCCAGCAAAAAGATGTCGCTGGACAATCATCTTCACTTTCACCCGTTTATTAATCATGCGTGGGATACCGTATTTGTCCAGTTGGATGTGTACAATTGGAGCGTGCATCAGAATATTCTCGTCAAATAGTCCAAGCCTATTATATCATTAGCAGAACACATCTCTGATAAAATATCGTCAAGCGGATACGAAACAGGCAGATGAATGAACGTTGAGGTGATATTAGCGCAACCTGATAGATATGTGGGACAAACCCTTGAGCTTCAAGGTTTCTTGGTGAGTGTTACTACTTTTATGAACAAGCATCACTCAGAAACGTGGTTTTTCTCTTCTCAAGAACCCACTGACACTATAGATGAGCAAACGATGGTTCCCATACTGAAGGATGACTTTTTCTCTGACGCTTTCGATAACAAGGACAATGAGAATGTCCAAGCTCTACATAAACTTATTGGGCGTTCAGGATTTGATCGTTTTGTAGATTTTTTGAATACAATTACATCATATAAAGGTGTGTCTATTCCTAAGCATATAATACACAACACATTATGGTTGAGATACAAACAAGAAGGACGTGCTGACGATTTTGAAATTCTACAAGATATGGGAGTTATTGACTATTTGATTGAAGAAAGTAAATTGATTAACAAATATCAACGTCACTTACGACAGAATATTTATCTTACTCTACCTTTAACAAAATATACTTTTTCCAAAACGCACAATTTTTACATACCACTAGACTATGATTTCTTAGTAG
Organism: Anaerolineae bacterium; assembly: GCA_028284565.1. Next base: position 2,034 of record JANQRM010000165.1, read on the forward strand.
ATGAAATTGCAGTCAAAAGTTTCCCGTGCCAACTTAGATGTCTCCTCAAATGGTCTGAGCAATCAACAGTTGGTTTGAGCTTTGAACGTATTTTTCATCTGCAAATTGAACATGAAGCATACATTCAATATATTGCAGACCAATATTTGGAATTATCAGAGATTGAGATGTCAATCAAAAAAGTTGTATCAGTGGCTGAGGTATTGGAACAACCTGATAAATACATCAATCAACGTATCCGCCTTCATGGTTATGAAGTTCAGCAAAAAAATAATTGGGATGTGATGTATATCATACATGATACAGTATACAATAAATTGGCTGACCCAACGCCTTTCGCACTCATTGTTCCTAATGCAAAGTATTTAATTGATAATGGATTATATGGACCTATGAATTATCCTCCACTACCTACCAGTGGTCCATTGCCAAGAGTATTTTCTACAAATGAGGTGAATTTTATAGGTCTACTTACCTACAGTGATGATTCCATTTTGCAGTTAACTGAAATCACTGATGCGATAAGACGGATGAGTGTGAATACAGCTTATCAAGCGCGGTTGTAAAGTTCGTCATGAAGTAAGAAAATGCTGTACCCATTGGAGTGTGGTCGCCAGCCCATCTTCCTGTTGAATTTTCTGGCTGAGCGTGTGTGCCTTGTCTCGCATGGACTGGCTGGATGTGACGGTCTGAATAGCTTGAGCTAAATTCTCAACACTGAGTTTTTTACGCGGAATCGGGTCAGCCCCCACACCCAGTTCTTTGACTGTTCGTCCCCAATAGGGTTGGTCACCATTGTGCGGGACAATCACCGTGGGGACACCCGCGCGAAAACCCGAAGCCGTTGTGCCAGCTCCGCCATGATGAATCACTGCCGACATTTTTGGAAACAACCAGCTATGGGGGGCATACTTCAAAATATGGATATTCTCCGGTACATCATCCGCCTGTAACCCTGCCCAACCTGTTAGGATAATTGCACGCTTGCCCGTCTGTTGTACTGCGTCAAGGATTAAGCGTGTGGTGACTTGGGGTTTACTATCCGGCATACTCCCGAATCCGATATACACTGGATCGTCCCCTGCTTCCAAGAAATCGGTCAAATCCTGTGGAGGAGTCCAATCGGGGTCATCATCAAACAAATAACCTGTGACCTGAAAATGCTCAGCCCAATCAGAAGGACGCGGAAAGACGTGCGGACTGACCGTTGTCAAGGCAGGGGTTCTCGCTAGCAAAGCCTGAAAGTCTTTTCGCTTACTCTTGGACAATCCTAAATGGATTGTGGCGATTTCGTTCCGCGCCCCAGCATTGACCATCCATTGCAAACGTTGAATCAGACCATAGCTTGCGCGGTTATACCATGCCTTGAAGGGAAACCAGCTTGGGGCACGGGGTGTCGCCGCCGAAGTAACTTCACTGGTTGGACTCAGATGCGCGGGATTAATCAGAATGGCTTTGAGATTGTTCACCTTTAGCACATCCATCAGTAGGGACATGCCAAACTCGACGGTGATTAACACATCCGATTCTTTTGTCGCTTCGAGAACTTCTAATCCCATCCGTACAAAAATTGGATTAAGAGTTTTGCGTGCGGTTTGAAGCTGTTGAATCGGATTCGCATCCATTATTGAGGCATTCTCTTTTGCAAAGGTATTCACGTCTGCGGAAAGGGGATAGTAGCCTAAGTTACGCTCCCGTACCCATGTCTCATACCCCCGTGACGCGACAACTTGCACCTCATGCCCCGCCTTTTGCAGTTCCATCCCCAAACGGACATGCGGACGCAAATCACCCCATGTACCATAGACAAAGATTGTGATGTGCATCAAACTCCCCCTTGATTGATGGCGATAGTGAAATGATACACAAGGGTCAGGTGGTCAGCTACAAATTGAGTCAGTACTACTCCCGTCTGCGGGCAGAGATTTTCCAATTGGGCGTGACTGTGCCGTCGGCTGTGATACGTTCCCCCAGCCATTCAAAGCTATTATCCGTGATTTGTGAAAATCTCAGGCGAGAAGTTGAGATGGTTCCATTGGGCGCAGTTTGTTCGGATGTGAGTACAATGCGGTCTCCGTCGCGTGAGCCTTTCCATAAGCCTGTATGTCCGCCGGGCATCCCCAAGAAGGTCACATGCCACAACTCTTCTCTTGGGTTATAGACGCGCCAACTTGTTCCCGCATAGATTTCATTGCGATAGTGGTCTTGTATCGCGTGACCATTGAGCGTGTAGTTTGTCTGCCAAGTGGCTTTCATCTTGCGCCATTCGCCATTGATGAACAATTCATCGTCACAATCGAAGATACCGATCATAAAGTGAAACTGCTGAATTTCTTCCGGTGCTGAGGGATTCGGTTGACCAAAAGGGAAGTCAGCATTCATATCAAATTCGTTGAATAACATCACTCATCCTTTATGAAAATTTGTTCTGTTTTCTAGGGTTATTCTAGCGATACTACGGGAGATGTCCCAAGACGATTGGACTGGAATGGACTAATGTAGACAAATCTTTATGACATTGGCAAATTAATCCCATGCAGACTGGTACAGCTTGTGGTATCCTAACCGACAATTACTACCTGTATAAAGGTGTTGCGGTAAGCATGGGCAGGACACCATGATTGGAACCACACTAGGCAATCGCTACGAAATCCAAGCGCATCTGGGCGATGGATCAACAGCGACAGTGTATCGGGCATTGGATAAGAAATTGGGACGGGATGTCGCACTCAAAGTGTTGCTTCCCCATGTGCGGGATACGACTCGTGAACGTTTCTTCCAAGAGGCGATGTCGGCGGCACACCTGAATCATCCCAATATCATGTCGATTTTTGACATTGATGAAGACAATGGACAGCATTTCTTGGTGGTCGAATTTGTCGAAGGTGACCCGCTTTCCCATTACATCCCCTCATCGCCCGAAGTCGTCGTTGAACTAGGGACACAAATCGCCCTTGCACTCGATTACGCCCATGAAGCCGATATTATCCACCGCGATATTAAGCCTGATAACATCAATGTGACACCACAGGGACAAGTCAAAATCATGGACTTGGGATTGGCACGTCCGCGTGAAGCCAAGCGCGTCACAGCTCCCGGTATGGTGATTGGCACACCCGCCTATATCTCTCCCGAACAAGCACAGGGACACAAGCTCGATAGACGCACGGATATTTATTCACTGGGCATCGTCCTTTATGAGATGGCAACTGGACAATTGCCCTTCAATG
>JANQRM010000176.1 GCA_028284565.1 Anaerolineae bacterium
ATATTGCCTTCTGGGTCTTTGAAGAAAAAGTTGAGATGCCCATAATCTTGGTCAGTCGGGGGTTCGAGAATCTCAATATTTAGGTCAAGGAGAGCTTGATAGCACCCATTAACTTCATCGGGGGCAACACGAAAGGCGAGTTGCACAGACGCACCTTGTGGACCCAGACCATCATATTCACGCCCTCTGGGACGAAGTGTCAGTAGGGTATTGCCAACACGAAATTCGACCCAAAAGGTATCTTCCTTATAAATAGGGAATCGCATAACATCATGATAGAAGGTCTTCATAACACGTAAATCATCGCACAGCAAAACAAGGTAACTCAAGTCACGTATGCGGTCTAGCATCTTTGTCTCTTTTCGCAATATTGCTCAGGCTAACTTTACTATGACATAAAAACAGGAATCGTGCTGTTAAGATATGAAGGATTCAAATTTAGTCGTGATTTCTGGTATCAGATGCGCTAGGCTATAGCCAAAACAATGGAGCAAAACGCATGGATGAATTACGAGTGGATGTTTGGTCTGATTTTGTCTGACCTTGGTGTTTCTTAGTTGCCTCCAGTTTGGAGAGCCTAAGTGAATCGCATAATGTCAACGTTTACTGGCGGTCTTTTGAATTGCGTCCAGAAGGTGCGCCGCCCATTCCAGAATGGTATCGTCAAAAGATCGAAGCAAGTCGCCCCCAGTTTATTCAGATGGCAAAAGCGCATTATGGGATAGATATCGAATCAGGTCCGTTTGGAATCAATAGCCGACCTGCACTCATCGGCGCGAAGGTTGCCGAGTCACAAGGGAAGGGCGATGCATATCACGATGCCGTCTTCCGTGCCTATTGGCAAGTAGCAAAAAATATCGAAAATGAGACTGTACTACACGAGATTGCGGTCAATATCGGACTTGATGGCGATGAGTTCCTGAAAGCCCTGAAGGATAAGCAATGGGATGACGAAGTCTCGGTAGATGTGCAAATTGCTCATCAGATTGGTATCACAGGTGTGCCGGGCATGTTATTCAAAGAGAAGTATTTCTTGAGTGGCGCGCAACCCTATGAAGAGCTTGTCCGAATCGTGGATCAAATCCGTGAGCGAGAAGGGGATATGGCTTAGTTCACTGGCTTGACATCGGGTAGGGGGAACCGTATAATCCTTCCGTTATGCCCCAAACAGAGTATGTAAAAGGAGACATCGCATGGGTCCATTACCCAAGCGCAAAATATCAAAATCTCGTCGGAATCGGCGACGCGCGCATGATGCATTAAAATTAAATCACTTGGTTGTTTGTGAAAATTGCGGTGAATATCACGTTGCTCATCGTGTTTGCAAAAAATGCGGGACCTATCGTGGTGAAACTGTGATTGAAGTGGACGACGAATAAATCGCCTAGGCAATACAATCGAGTCTGAAAAATCGTGCTATTCATCAATTGCGCGGTTTTTTGTTTTATATAGATACCGAGCAAGGAGTTGACATATGACAGACTGGCAAAAGACCGCCTTCTTATTTCCGGGGCAAGGCTCACAAGAAGTTGGCATGGGGAAAGATTTCGCGGAATCATACGATGTTGCCCGTCAAATCTTCCAAGAAGCCGATGAAATTCTGGGTTTTTCACTCTCAACAATGTGCTTCGCGGGACCCGAAGAGGAACTTAATGAAACCATCAATACCCAGCCAGCCTTGTATGTGACCAGCATTGCTATTTTACGAACATTCCAAGATTTGAATCCCTCAGCCCAACCAGCCTTTGTTGCAGGGCATAGCTTAGGTGAATTCACAGCCTTCACGTCTGCGGGGGTGTTGGACTTTGAATCCGGATTACGTTTGGTTCGGCGACGTGGCGAACTCATGCAACAAGCAGGAGATGACAATCCCGGTGCGATGGCGGCGTTATTGGGGATGGATACGGATGCTGTGCAGGAGATGTGTGCGAAAATCAGCGAAGCGACTGGCAAACCCCTTGTGCTGGCAAATGATAATTGTCCGGGACAAGTGGTGATTTCGGGTGATTCAGAAGCATTAGATAAAGCTGTCGAAGAAGCTCCCTCATTGGGGGCGCGTCGAGCAGTGAAATTGGCGGTCAGTGTGGCGGCACATTCTCCGTTGATGGCATCAGCTTCGGCAGAGTTTGAGAAAGCGATTCAAGCCACCACTATTCATGCTCCACAAATTCCTGTCTATGCCAACGTGACTGCCCAACCGTTGACGGACGTGGAGGCAATCCGTGAAGAGATGCAAAAGCAACTTACTCAATCCGTTCGTTGGACAGAGACCATCCAAGCGATGATTTCAGCTCAGGCAGATACCTTTGTCGAAATTGGCTCGAAAGATGTCTTGTCTGGTCTGATGCGTCGGATAGACCGAGAAGCGAACCGCGTTACACTGAATTCTGTGGAGGCGTTACAAGCGTTTTTAGACAGCTAGCCGATGATTTCAGTAGGTAGGGCGAGTGCTGAATGCTTTGACTCGCCCTGACATTCATACACTAAACTGCTCAGGATTTAAGGCTCTTCAATCCCACAAAGAACTGCCGTATCGCCTTTTCAGCACGTTCGGGTGGTAGGGCATACGAGAAACGTACCCAATCGGCTCCCGCGTCTGAGAAGAACACACCTGGCACAATCGCAACCCCGTATTCTTCTGCTAAATAATTCCCAATTTGTGCAGAATCCTCCCAGCCCTTAGCATCAATGTATTCTTTGACATTGATAAAGGCATAGTAGCCATCACCGATAATGTGTTGGATGCCTTCTTTGGCGAGGGCATCCCGCAGGACTTGACGACTTTGCTTTGTAGGTTCGATGGTTCCCTTGGCGGCTTCTCCAAATCCCATCTCATAGGCGGCAATTGCTACGGCTTGAGCATAGAAACTTGGAATCACCCCATGTGATGCACGGCTATTGATATATTGTATCACATCGGTGCTGGCAACCAACTGCGCGCTACGAATATTCGATGCGCCGAGACTTTTCGTTATGCCATCCAAAAACATCAACTTCTCACGATCATCCGATGAAAAGGCAGACAATACGATGTTGATGTCCGTTGGACCCCCGTCTGTCACCCAGTGATAAATCCAATCGAATAGCACAAAGGGATAGCCTGATTCTAACGCGGTTCTGGCGAGTTCAATTTGCTCTTCAACGGGAATCGTCCGTCCAGTAGGGTTATCAGGTGAAGTAATGACTAAGCCCGCCACATTGCGTCCATCTTGCCGAGAAAGCTCAGCACAGGCACGAATACCTTCACGGGTGTATCGCCAGCTTTCATTGGGGTGTCCCGGAGCACGCAAGACATTCAATCCCACACTATACGGACCCCAATTATAACTAATCCACGGCACACGTGAGACCACTAATAAATCTCCCACATTGCCATGCCCCAGTAAAATCATCGCATCATAGGCTTTCAAGAGACCATCACGCCCGCCCTGCGTGAAAATAATATTCTCACCGCCCCAGCCCGCTTCTTCTGTGAATCCCCAATATTGTTCTGACGCAACCTTGCGGAAGAGAGGCGTTCCGAAGGGCTTGTCGTAGCCCGTTCCATGTTCAATTTGCAGTTCATTCGCCCGTTGCAAAATTGCTTTGGGGACACCGGGTAGACTTGCACCTCCGTCGCCCTGCGATGCATCATATACGGGTGCATCCTTCCCCACTTTGTCCTGATATTTCT